>SIBZ01000010.1 GCA_009694955.1 Candidatus Tayloriibacteriota bacterium
GGGTATTTGCTGTTTGCGTCAGCATAGAGCTCCAGCGCGAGCTGAATCTGCTTGATGTCCGACACACGCCGTGCGTCGCGAGCCTTGGTCCGAGCGCTGTTAAGAGAAGCGAGAACAACCGACGAAAGGATACCGATAATGGCGATAACGACTAAGAGCTCGATGAGCGTGAATCCTTTCTTGTGATTCGCCTTGTGTGAAAAGAATTTCGACATAAATACTAAATTGCTAAATTATTAATAACAACATACATGTCTCTTTCGACAAGAGAAGGTCCTGTATAAACGACCCCGCTATTATAGCGCTTAAACACAAAGAACTACCACACACCTGTGGATAATGGCGCTGTTACGACTTAACACAACCGTCTTCGGTACAGGTGATTGTCGTCGTGTCGCCTTTTGCTTTAAGTATCATTGCAGTAGTCGCCGAACCTGAGGCAGGAACGGTGGATAACTCAGTTGCGATACAAACCTGGACAGTTGAGGCTAGAGCGTCACAATATGCCCATCCTGGTGGCAGTGCAGGATACTTTGCGGTCGTTCCCGAAGTATTGCTACAAATATTACCTCCGCCCCCGTTATTGCTCGTTTCGTCGGCGGGAGCAAGCGGATAGTACCCGGCATCGGAGCACATAATCCAGCCGGTAAAGATATTCCGCAGGTTACCCTGCGACGCTGTAATTCGGCCGTTCTTACGGGCCGTACCTAGACCCGCAAAGACAATAGACGCGAGCAAGCCGATAATGGCGATAACGACCAAGAGTTCGATAAGCGTGAATCCGCGTTTTGTAGATGACATAGGCATAGAAATTATTGTCACTGTATTATACTCCTTCCCGCCAAATCGGCGCAATAGCCTGTGGATAAGGGAGAACTGGGACTGAAGGCTTGTTCCGGTTACTTGTTACGGTTACCTGCACCAGTTCTCCTAGGACGCTCCCGCGATACTGTAAATCGGAATGAGTACCGAAGCGAGAAGGAAGCCGACTCCGAGTCCCAAGAGGACGATAAGCGCCGGTTCAATCAGAGAAACAAGCGTGTCCACAGCATTGGATACTTCACGGCGATAAAATCGCGCCATTGTTTCAAGAATAGTACCTAATTCCCCGCTTTCCTCTCCCACTTTAATCATTTGAATCATAATGCTCGGAATGACGGGGCTTTTGGAAAACGC
Source organism: Candidatus Tayloriibacteriota bacterium (assembly GCA_009694955.1). GTDB lineage: Bacteria > Patescibacteriota > Minisyncoccia > Phycocordibacterales > UBA10002 > UBA10002. The sequence continues at coordinate 1,177 of SIBZ01000010.1, forward strand.
GTCCGCGATGGATGAACCTCCTTTGACTTCTTCCGCGGCAACCGCCAGTGCGCTTTCAAACACGGCGTTATCGACCACCTCGGCGGTGATTTCTATCGACCGTATGATGGGAATCGCGGCAGAGAGCTGGGTATGCAAGTTGTCAGCGATGCGCGAAAGATACAGTTTCCGAAACAGATTACCGATGTACGGAAGCCTGATTTTAAGTTCACTGAACGTGTATCTCCCGTTTGGCGTCTTGCCGAATCTCCACAAAAATAACCCGACCGAGATAAGCAGGATAAGCAAAAACCAGCCGTAGCTTAAGAGAAAATGGCTGATACCAAGCACTATTCTCGTATAGATAGGTATTGTTTGCCCTGATTCGGTAAGAATAGTGCTGATGCTCGGAATCACGGTCGTAAACATAAGCACCATAACGCCAACGAACGTGATAATCACGAAAATCGGGTAAATGAGGGCATTTTTCGCCTTGGCGGTCACTTCATAGGTACGCTCAAGGTAGTCCGCGAGAAAACCGAACGTGACATCGAGCTTCCCCGCTTCTTCGCCCGAACGAACCATACTCACGTAAAAACTTGAAAACGCCTCCGGGTGCTTTCCAAGCGCCTTTGAAATCGAACTTCCGGCTTGAATCTCATCGGACACGGAAATAAGCACCTGCCGGAGAAACGGCTGGTCGACCTCGACGGCGAGCAAACGGAAAATTCTGAGAGCAGACACTTGCGCTTCAAACAGTGTGGAGATTTGGCGCGAAAGGATAACGATATCTTTCGCTCCGATGTGATTCCAGAAGCCTATATCTCTTTTGAAAAAAGAGTCTTTTCCGACGGGATTAATCGTTGCGACGGTAAACCCACGGCGCTGAAGCGCGTTCACCGCCACCTCGATAGTAAGCGCGTCGATACTGCCGTTCGCGGGACGGCCTGAGGCGTCGAAAGCTTTGTAGTTGAAAAGCATAAAAACGAGGCGCGAGGCTTTAGGCACTAGGCTTTAGGCAAGAAAATTAGAAGTCTTTTCCTGTGGCCTAGAGCCTAATTTCTAGCGCCTACAACAGCCGTTCCATCATCTGCGGATTGGGAGAATAGGCAAAAGCATTTTCCGGCGTAATTTCGCCTCTACGGACAAGGTCCGCGAGAGAGCGGTTCATATCTATCATCCCCTGTTCGAGTCCAGTCTCAATAACTGTATTGATTTCATGCGTCCGCTTCTCGCGAATGAGGTTCGCCACCGCGTTGTTGGCAATGAGGAGCTCGAAAGCCGGCACAAGACCGCCGGAGATTCTTGGAACAAGGCGCTGGGAAAAGACGCCTGTGAGCGACGCGGCGAGCTGAAGCCTGATTTGTTCCTGCTGGCCGGGCGGGAAGATATCGATAATGCGGTCTATTGATTGCGCAGCATTGTTGGTGTGGAGCGTCGAGAAAACAAGGTGTCCCGTCTCAGCCGCCGTCACCGCCGATGCAATGGTCTCCTGGTCGCGCATTTCTCCGATAAGCGCGACGTCGACATCTTCGCGGAACATCGAAACAAGTGCCGTACGGAAATCTTTCGTGTCGATGCGAACTTCACGCTGGTCAATTACGGACAATTTTTCTTCATAGATGTATTCGATAGGGTCTTCAATCGTCATAATGTGCTCAGAGCGCGAGGTGTTGATGAGTTCAATGAGTGACGCAAGCGTGGTTGATTTTCCGTGCCCCATCGGGCCCACCACGAGGAAAAATCCTTGCTGTTTCTTGGTAAACTCTTCGAGCATTTGCGGGAGACGAAGCTCCTCGAGCGAGGGAATCTTGGTCGGGATAAGCCGGAGCGCCACTCCCGCGTTCCCCTTTTCAAAATACGCGTTACCGCGGAACCTGACTGCATCTTTAAAACTATACGAAAAATCGATTTCCTTCTGCTGTAAGAACAGTTTGTTGTCCTGTTCCGAGAGAAATTCTTCAAGGCATGATGCGATATCGGCGGGAGTGAGGATCGGGTGCTTCACGAGAGGCACAAGCGCGCCGGCTACCCGTATCACAGGATGCCGGTTCACAAGCAAATGTAAATCGGACGCTCCTTCGCGGATGGTCTGTTCGATAAGCGCGCTTAAGAGTTCTTTGGGCATATTCAGAAAGTATCAAGGCTCAAGTATCAATTTTCAACGAATGTCCGATTCCCTCATTCTCAAATTTCGGGCGTTAATTGAAAATTGTAAATTGATACTTGAAAATTATTTTTACTTCTTCGCTAAAATGTTCTTCACCTCTTCCACCACCTCCGATGGAATCGTTGATGCTTTAACGATATAGCCGTCAACCTTGAGCTCCTTCGCTTGTTCTATTTCCGCCGACTGGCTTTGGTTCGACAGTACGATAACAGCCGAGGAGGGGGATAAGTGCTCGTCTTTCATTTGCCGTATCAGCGCGAGCCCGTCCGTTCCCGGCATCACAAGGTCGCAGAGAATGACAGTCGGCACAAATCCGTCACGGAGTTTCTGGAGCGCGACCATGGCGCTGTTAGCGGTCTCCACCTCGAAACCGGAGGTCTTGAACTTGAGCGAATACATATTCAGCAAAAACTGGTCATCATCGATGAGGAGCAGTCGTTGTTTTGGTGGTATGTCGGACATAAGCGTAAGTATAGCATCAAAAATTATCAAGGCTCAATTATCAATTTTCAATAAATTCCCAATTTCTTAATTCTCAAATTTCGGGCGTTAATTGAAAATTGTAAATTGATAATTGAAAATTAAAGTTTGTTCACTTCTTCCCATGGTATTTCGTGTTTGAACGCCTTGACCATGGCATCTTCTCTCAGTGTCAGCATCCCCTGCTTCCGCGCGACTCGCATAATTTCCGCTTCGGACGAATTCTTGAGAATAACCTGTTCCAAGTCGCGGTCCATCTGCAATATCTCGAATACCGCGGTACGTCCACGCGTCCCCTTAGGACAGTCGGGCGTCGGGTCGATTTCAAGCACGTCTTTGGAGAACGGAACGGCCTGTTTGACCGACTCCGGAATATCGCTGAACTCTTTGTCGATAAGCGCTTTAATACTCCCGTCGACCGGTACGACTTTACCGGTATTCGGGCAGATAAGCTGTACGAGACGCTGGGCCATAGCGAGGACAAGCGTCGGAGCAATAAGGAAGGGGTCTACGCCCATATCGACGAGGCGGGGAATAACACCCGCCGCGTTGTTGGTGTGGATAGTCGAGAAGACCAAATGTCCGGTGAGTGCCGCCTGTACAGCAAGTTGTGCGGTTTCTTTATCGCGGATTTCACCCACCATAATAATGTCCGGGTCTTGCCGTAGCGTATGCCGGAGCCCCGCCGCGAAGGTATAGCCGATTTCGGGCCGGATTTGGGACTGGTTCATCCCTGGAATGTTGTATTCAACGGGGTCTTCGAGCGAGAGGACGTTGTATTTCTCGCGGTCGATTTCGTTGAGCATTGTGTAGAGCGTCGTCGATTTTCCGCTACCAGTCGGACCGGAAATGAGGACCAATCCGTACGGACGCGCGAGGGCATCTTTGATAAGTTGAAGGTTCCTCTCCGAAAGTCCCATTTCCGAAAGTGGCTTCACTCCTTTTTCCGTATCGAGAATACGCATCACGACCTTCTCGCCGTAATACGACGGGAAGGTCGATACACGGAAGTCGATACGTCGCCCTTCAATCCGCGCGCTGAACCGTCCATCTTGGGGTTTGCGCTTCTCGTCAAGACGCATATTCGAAAGAATCTTCACGCGCGCGATAAGCGCGGCGTGCACTTTGACCGGAAGGATGAGCGAGGTATTCAGCACGCCGTCCACGCGGAACCTGACGCGCACTTCCGAACCCATATGTTCGATATGAATGTCCGACGCGTTTCCTTCGGTCGCGTAGTGGAGAATTGTGGCGACAATTTTCGTTACCGGAGCATCCTCAATAATGCGCGTTTCGGGCGCTCCAGATTCTGAACTTACGGCGTGCGAAGGGGCTTCTTCGGGAGAGATGTCCGCTTCGATTTCGGAAAGCGCTTTGGTCACCTCTCCCGACAAACCCTTGTAGGTTTCGAGCACTTTCGTGAAATCCGCTTCGGAAATAAGAAACAATTTATAGGGCATCCCCAGCTTCGAAGAAATAAAACTGAGTGCGTCCATTGCTTCGATATTTTCAGGGTCGACGATACCTATTTCGAGTGCGCCGTCCTGAAGTCCTATCGGCGCAAACCGATAATATGCCGCCGATTCTTCAGGTACATAGCGCAGAATATCGAATGGGACATCACGTCCATCGAGACTCTGAAATGGCATACCGTAGAGCTCCGCCTTCCCCGCCAGAATCTCCTCCGTTGTAACCCCTTGATTCGTGAGCGCGGCCTCAACATCACCTCCGAGCGAACTCGCGCGTTCCATAAGCACGGAAACATCTTCCTTCGGTATGACTCCCTTTTTGGCAAGAATGTCGAGTAGTGTCATTACTATGTTGTATTAATTGGCATCGAATCCTCCACCTGTTCCGGAAGCGGGAGATTTCGGAGCCGTCTTAGGCGCTCCGATGGGGGCGATTCCCGCCCTTTGCGTCGTCGGTACTTTAGCGCCGGTTGTTCCTCCCGCGGTACCGTCAAAACCGGCGAATGGATTACGCCGGCCTACCGGTTGCGACGCGATATCAACCCCATAATCTTTCAGGCTTTGGAATATCGGGTCTTTAAAAATGCTCGTATCGAGTTTTGTTGACTTCAGTTTCGAGAGGGCCGCGAGAAGTTCCTTACCGAGAGTCGCGTCGAGCGGAGAAACCGAAGCAATACTGATGGGGCCAGTGTTCGTGGTGTCCGGCCTCAGTATCCAGTAAAAAAGCAACCCGAGGAGGATGAGGAGCAATACTCCGAATCCAACCACTACCCTCTTGTCGATGTGTTCAAAGATATTCATTCTGTTACATCATACTATTTCTTCTTGTCCGCGTCCGCAGCTCCTCCCGATTACGGCACACTCAGTTTGTAGGTGGAAAGCGTAACGGCGTATTCGTATTCTTCCGCCACCGAACCGAACGAAATGGTTTTAATGTCGACAATACGGAGACTTTGCTCGAGGTCATGAAGAAACGCGCGGAAGTTATCGTAGGTTCCCTTAATGCCGAACCGGAGTCCGACCGCCTTGGTCAGCTCTTCCTGTGGCCCGAGAGCCGGGGAAGATGTATTCGTCTGTTCGGTCGCGCTATTCGTGAGCGAAATATTCTTTAACGTCATACCGTACTGCGAGGCAATGTTGTTCACATCGATAATCAGCCGAACCGAATCGATGTGGTCCGGAAGAAGCTTCTCGAGCCGTTCCCTGTCTTCGAGCGGGATGGCGTTATACCGCGTAAGTAAACCCTTGCGCACCTCTTCTATCTCGCGCGTTTTGAGCAGAGCGTCGCTGTACCGTGTGTACTCCTCTTCGAGTTCGGCAATACTCCGCTTCCCGAGCTCCGCGTTTCCCGTCATCGCTCCGTACGTCGGGTTTATGTAGCCGAAAAATATCGCAAGGGAGACGATAATCAGGGTTGAAGAAATGAGGTTGTTCATCCTATGAGAAGTAGGTCGCGCTCTCGCGCAATCCCGCCGTTATCTCCCGTGCTAATTCGACCGTTGTGTTGAAACAATATATACACAGTGTGTTTAGGTGATTACGGCGAGCTCGCAGGGGCAGGTTCCTCCAAAAACTGAATACCACCGGCTGCTTTCTTAGTCGCACCTCCAAGCACGGTCTCGCGATACAAGAGAAATTCGGGTTCGATGCTCGCCTGAAAGTTGAAAATAACGTCTCCCGCTTCGTTAAGCGTGAAGTTAGAGAAAACGGGGTCCTTAAACGCGCGCTCGGCGCCAAACACATCCGATTGAAGCGCCACCGCGTTAAAACTTTTTGCCTGCCCCGTCATGGTAAGCGTCACTTTTCGGTTGGTCGTGCTGAAATTAAAATCCTGGAACCGGACACTCTCGAGTGTCTTTTTCTCCAAAATGTCGAAAAGCGGGGAAAGGGCGGTGTGCGCGTCTAAGAGCTCCCGCACTCCCTCAATCCGCACGTTGAGACGAGAGGCGGTCTCGATAAATGAGGGTTCAAAGCTCTTTTTCGCGCGGGCAAGGTCTGTATCCATTGTGGTAATGAGTGTGGTGAGGTGTGATTTATAGAAAAAGACAAAAGCGGCAAGTCCTGCCGTAAGAAAGAAGACGATAAGCGCGATAAGCGCGAACACATTCACGTTTCTGCCAATAGGACCGAAGGTTGGCGCGGTCCCTATCGGCGACTTCTTGGGAATAAATGAGGTTTGAAATTGAACAACCACAATAGTGAATTTCTAAGACCTAATTCACCTAATTTCTAATAAAATTCCCAATTTTCTAATCAGCAAGCGTGGTTTCTTTGGGTGAATTAGAAATTAGATATTAAGTTAGCATTAGCCTGAAGTAACCCAAAGGAAGTGGCGACACACTCCGCGCTTTTATTATACCCTATACGGTAACGAGGGTTATCCCCTTTATGACGCTTCCTGCAGTTTTCTGAACGCAATCCCTATCGCAACCGTAAACTCCGGCCCGACACTCTGAAGTACCTCATCGAGAAACGCGGGGGCCTCAACTTGTTTGAACGGGTTGGCCCGCGCCACGGGCATCGAAAAGCTCTCCGAAGCAAGTTCGCTGATACCGTGCAGATTCGCTCCCCCACCCGAAAGCAGGAGGTCCTTTATCTTCCGCCCGAACCGGTGTTCAAAGCCGGCGAGCGCCCTGCTTGCTTCCGAAAAGATAACATTCAGTATCGCCGAGAGCGGACCTTTTTCCGGTCCGGCTCCCGCTTCGCCTGCTCGCTTCATCTTTTCGGCTTCCTCGACACTGATGCCGAGACTCCTCGATATGGCGAGCGTGATGTCCTGCCCGCCGTGATTGATGATGTGCGACGCGCGGACAAGCCCGCGGTCGATGATATACAGTTTGGTTTCGCCCGCGCCGATGTCGAGCACTGCGTGCGGTTCGAGGTCTTGTGGGAAGAGCGAGCGAATAGTGCTAAAGAGTTCAATCTCGAAGAAACTGGACTCAAGCGTGCTGGCTTTGACAATTTCTTGATATTTCCCGAGCGCTTCGTTATGGATGGCGGCGATAAGTATGTTCATCAGCTTAGGAGCGTTGGGGTCTTCCTTGGGGATGTCCTCAGTAACTGCTCCGCCGACATTCTCGCGCACCGCCGGCTCCTCGGGAATAATCCACCAATCGAGATTGACTTCGGAAATCGGGACGGGGACGTACTTTTTCGCTTCAAGCGGGACTGAAGTCGACAGTTGTTTGGGGTCAAGCACGCGCATTTCGATAAGCGTGACAAGACTTGAAGCGAACGGTATGGCAAACGCGGCCCGTTTCGTCGTGACATGCGCTTCGCGGAGAATATCTCGGAGCGCTTCGGCGGTGATATCGACAGGGAGTCGTGTCGCCCGACCGATTTCAACCCCTGCGTAGGGCCCAAGCGCGAGAGAACCGTAGGTTTCGAGAACAGCCTTTCCACCTTTTCTCCTAAGCTGGACGACTTTGAGATAGGAACTGCCGATATCGACGCCGACAACACTGTCATCCGCCGATTGGAATGTCTGTCGGAAAAACCCTCCGAGTTTAGAAAACGGATTCTGCATGGCTATAGTATAATATGAATATTGAAAAACTTCCTGCGTCTTGCCTCTTCCCCTCTTTAGAGGGGCGGATTGAGGTGAGGTGCGCAACCCTTATGAAAACAGTGCACATAGTGTGGAACTGGCTCTTGGACATTGTTTTCCCTCAAAAACCGCTCGTGCGGGAGCTCGAACGTATGGATGCGTCGGAGTTCTCTTCTCAGGCGGAAAAAACGGACGGCTTCGCGGGGAAAACTATCATTTCACTCTTCAGCTACCGCGACTCGTTGGTGCGGGAAGCGGTGTGGGAGCTTAAATACAGAGGGAACAAGAAAGTCGCGGAACTCCTCGGCACTCTTATGTATGACGAGCTCTTAGCGTTTCTCGAGGAATATGCTCCGCTCACCAATTTTACCGACCCACTCCTTATTCCTATCCCTCTCTCAAAGAAACGCGAGTCGGAGCGCGGTTTCAATCAGTGCAGACTCCTTGCAGAAGAACTCCTCCGCCTTGATTTTGCATCTTCTTCCCCTCCTCAGTTGAGGAGGGGTGTCGAGTCTTCGAGACGGGGTGGTGGTGTTGACACAGTCGGCCTCAATTTTACCCTCTGCCTGAACGGACTTCGAAAAATCAAAGACACACCGAGCCAGACAAAGACCGACAGCAAAGCAGAAAGGCTGTACAACCTCGAAGGATGCTTCGAAGCTGACTCTGCAGAAGTAGCCGGCCGGAATATCATTCTCATTGATGACGTCGCCACCACCGGCGCGACGATTGAAGAAGCGAAACGCGCGCTTAAAAGTGCCGGTGCGAAGAAAGTGATTGCGTTTACCGTGGCGCATTAACCTTTCTTATTCTCCTAGTCTACGACTACAGGCTTTTCCTAAAGGGAGCACTGCTTTCTTAAGCAGGAGGGATTTTCTTCCTCCTCCCCTCTTCAGAGGGGAGGAAAGAGGTGGGGTGGTTTTTTCTTCACTAAAAACAGAGTAAAAATGTACCCTTGACACTCCCCTGTTTATACAGTAATTTGCTTTTGGATTTTGACAGCGAGGAACATATGGACAACAAACAATTCATGCGGATGATGGATGACCTTTTCGGTACGGAACCGAGCAGAAACATTTTCAGGTTGGAACCCGAAAGAAAAGAGGCCCTGAAAGCCAGAATCGCCTTGTGGAACGGGTTGGTGTGGGTCTTTATTCACCCTTTGTATAATGCGCGGAGTTTTTACGACATTGAGGAAGGACTGTCGCGTCTCGTATGCATGCCGTCCGAAACGGTTCCGCCCATCATCATCTTTGAGGAGCGGGAATATGTGAAATTCCTTTCGCTCTGGCTGAAGCATGAAAATCGGGATACGGATTTTCACTGCTCTATGGTGGAAACAGATTTGAACGATTCAACTCCTTTTGGCTATGGAGAAGAGTGCCGGGCGTACGGTTGGAAAACGGTGACCGACAAGTTCAAAGAACTCGGCATCCGACGCATTCTCATGGGGGGAGGCTGGCTGGAAATAATGAAGAACCCCGACTGGACGGGGAAACCGCCCTATATGGAACAATGCGTCGGCATCGCTCTCTCCCATCTTTCAAACAAAAAGGGTGGCGAATTTGAAGTGGAACTGTCTTCACTTATCGCTCCACCGGAGGCGTGCACGTGCTTCGCCCCATAACCCAAAACTCGGTCTCAATTTCTTACACCCCGCCACACCAGTGTGGCGGATTTTTGTATTTAGAGATGCAAAATGAAAACCGGTGCCATTCCCGCGAGCACGGCGGGGGCTCCCTCGCCCGAAAAGCCCATCTCGACAACGGCTCACCAATGTATGCAAACGGCTCAAATGCCAGGCAAATGAGCCGTTTGGTTTGAGAGTGAGCCGTTGGGGCCGAGAAGTGCCTGTTTTTTAGCTCCAATTCAGCTATTTACCGTTTGAGCAGTTTCGGATTTGAGGTCAAATTTTGTTTGACTTCGTGATATAAAGTATGGTGTAATAAATCACAGCAAACGCACTCCTATATCAGAAACCAAAATCCCATTGATGTGATCGATTTCTTGATATAGTGCATTCGGTCCCCGCAAAATCATTTCTCGCCGATTACCTTGCAAATCATAATATTTTACTTTCGCCCACAAATATCTTTTTACCGCATACACACCTTTTACCGAGTAGCATGTCTCAAGATAAGGGAACGCAAACTTCTTCTCCGCAATTTCAGGATTGATCAAAACCTCGAATGTATCTCTGCCTGTGCGTAGGACGATTATCCGATATTGATACCCTATTTGATTCGCCGCAAATCCCAGCCAGCGATTCCAAAAGTGAGCTACCGATCGAACGGTTTCGACTAAATCACGTGCCATACCTTCTGCCGCGCCGAAATCGGTGACGGGTGCGCATTTTCGATGCAACAGTTCATTCGGTTCTTGTACTACTTCCATCTTCGCATTCTTTTTCGTACCGAGTACCATAAAAAGCAATGGCACGAGTCCCCCTGCCACATTTGAGAGGATGTCTCCAAATGCTTCTTTGAGTGACGGAGAATAAATATTAAGCTGCACGGCATAAGTAGGAAAGAGTTTGAAAAACCCAAACTCAACCAATTCCCATAGCATGGCTACCGCCAGAACAAAAACAAGAGCGGTTGAGGCACGAAAAAGCACCGTGCGTTCACTTCTTCTCTTCCCCAGAAATGCGAGCCACAAGAGGCCGACTGCCAAGCCGACAAGGGTATGGAGGACATTATCAAACCAGACGAAGCCCGCCTCGATCTGTTGTTCATAAACTCCCGTTACATTACCGATAAAATGCAATGCGACAACGAGTATTAAAATTAACAGCACTGGTCTCATAATTTTTCGTAGAAAACTCCCGTCCCCGTGCTTCCAGTTTGCTTGATTTTGTTTTCTTTTTCCAAAGCTTGAAGATACCGAGTTGCGGTTGCGTCAGAGACACGAAGCAGTTTCTCCACTTCGTCGTTGGTGATTCTTACTTTCTCCGAGAGTCTTGCCATGATTTTGTCCAATTTCTTGCGCTTCGCTTCCTGTATTTTCGCGTTGGCGAGAGCGAGGTCGCCCCTTCTTTCCTCTCCCCCTTTCGAAGGGGGAGATTGAGAGGGGGTTATGTCTGCTTGCGTCGCTTGCTGTGTCCCACTGGAGCCTTGTACGGAGGAGGGCGCTTCTGTCGGAGCGGGAGTTTCTTCCCCTCCTGCCTGAGCCCGCCCGAACGACTGTTCAGTCGGGCGGGGAGGGGTGTCCGTTCCTACGGACGGGGTGGTGGGAGTGTTCGGCTTGCCCGTCAAGTCTTCCGAGACTTGTTCGGGTTCGGGAGCGGAAGCCGCCGCCTCCGGCGGCGGAGTAGCTTGCCCCGAAGTGTCCTCACTTTTCGGGGCTTGCCCCGTGGCGGTATTGCCACTTTGCGGGGGTGGTGTTTGTACGTCAGGAGGAGGTGTTGAGGCGTCGTCGGGCATGGAGTAATTGTAGCAAACAAGTGGCCTGTAGAAAGTCCGTGCCAGAGTGGCCCTACTCAACAAACTTGATCCTCTTTCTTAGGTGAGCGAATCTTTTCCACCCGTTTGATGAGCCGCGCTCATTTAGTTCATGCGCAAGTCGCCCAGCAATAATGCCGGAAGCAACATTGATTTCATCGGCAAATAATTTTATTGCTTCATCAGAAAAGTCTCGTTTAGATAGAAAAGACTTAAAAGCACTGCTGGGAATGAGTGTTTCGGTTGCAAATTCATCAGCTTCTTTTTCTTTTTCTTGCAACTCTCTGTTTTCTCTTTTCTCAAACTCTACAAATTGTTCTTTTTTACCATGCCTAAGTAAATGACCAATCTCGTGAAAAAAAGTAAACCAAAAATTATCGCTCCAAGAACCTCTCAAACTTACCTGTATTAACGCCTTGTCGCTGTTTACCCACCTCGTGGCTCCATCAACATACGTTTTCTCAAAGTACGGAACAAAAGCAACGGCAACACCAAAGCCAGCACAAATTTTTTGTAACTTTTCTTGTAATTCACTTACCCCAATTCTGGTCAACTTTCTTAAAGCCTCGATTGAAGAAATGAGTTTTTCTTTATCGAATAAGCCTGTTTCAATCTTTACTGCTTCCAATTCCCCACACCTTAACCATGCGGCTAGAGATTCCTCTGATAACTGCTCTTGCTTGGATTGTCGAAATGCGACTTGATGTGTGTTTTTTACAAACTGAAGAGAACTGACTGCAAAGAAATTTAGCAGATTAGAAATTTTTTCTTCCGGTCTTTTAGAATCAGGAACATATTTCCATTTCACGAGTTCTTTATAGCAAGTGAAGTCTTTTAAAGTTGGAAATTCGTTTTTAAGTTTCTCCTCTCGTTCCAGTCGAACAATGGTTTCCTGATAGTTTCTCTCAAGATTATTCCAAAAGGTAGTTGACATACCGAAAACCGATGACAACTTAATTGCCGTCTCTGGTGTAATAGGATTCTTACCCTGAATAATTTCACTGATCGTTTTGGGTGTAAGTCCTGTTCTCGTAGCTAAGTCACTTTGACCCATACCTAATTCATCAAGAGTGTCTTTTAAGGTAACTCCCGGATGTATTGCGATATTAGGATTGTACTTATTATTTTCAACCATATTTTTAGTGATAATCAATTACTTTAATTATAACGACCTTTGTTATTGACTTTAAATCACCCGCGTCTCCGTTTCTCGGTTCAGCTATCAGTCGATAAGGATGCTGTATATCTACTGCAAAACACCCCTTCCACTCACCTTTAAGAAAATGTAGCCGGGCTTGAGGCAGTTTTGATATGTCATACAGGTCTTCTGCCGATAAAAGTTCATTGATTCGCTGGATAATTCGAGAAGACTGGATATCTCCATACTTTCTTTTCAAATCATGGCTATCCTCGCAAAGCCTTTGAAATTTGTTGTTTGCAAAGGATATTTCCATAGAAGAATAAGGATTGATTCTTTAGATACATCATATTACTAAATAGTATAGCACACCACTTATATAGCACAAGTATTTTGGTTACCTAACGTGTTAATGACTTTTTTGACATACGGACAAAATGCCTTATAATGTAGGGTACAAGAGATTAGTCGAGCTTTAGCTTATTAGCCAAGAAGTACAAACATGTCAGCAAAACAAGTTTGGGTCAGTCCGTTCGGTGGTGACTGGAAAATCCACAGTGCCGGAGCAGGAAGGGCTGCTGCGATCGTAGACGACAAGGCAGAAGCATTTGAGCTCGCAAGAGAAATTGCAATCAATAAGGGGGCTGAACTTATCGTTCAGAACCTCGACGGTAAAATTGGTCTGAAGAACTCCTATGGTAAAGACTACTGCCCTCCACAGGGATAGACTTCAAAACACGCGCGCATTCGGAAAAAATGGAAATTGCAAAGCGGGGCGAGGCGGGGACGCCGGAGCGAAGCGGAGGCGATGCCGAGGCTCTGCGAGACAAGTGGATTTCATTCTTCAGCTTTTCCCTCAAAAAAGGTTTGAGCAAATGATATAATTTCAACGCTTTTACAACCCAATGTGCTACAAACAAGTTTCCAAGGGATCACACCTATCAAAAGTGGCCAAGATATTTCTGGACTTTGTTGAAGTTAAAAGACGTCAATATACCTCCTATAGACAAAGCTCTTTTCTTGTCCCTCCTTGAGGGGTTGCACCACAATTCCAAGTCCAATAAATCGTTCAAGTAATTTAAGGGCTCCAGCACGAGAAAACCCGGTCCACTTCATAACGCGGGTAGCTGTTACAACAGGCTCACGAAATAGCTGGGATAGCACCAAAACACCGCTTTCAGACTCGCGTCTTGCAAGTGCTTGAATTTTCGCCATATCATCATCTCGGATTTTACGAATTTTCTTTGAAATCTCGATTGATTCTTTGGCTGTTTCAATAATTCCATCAAGAAAAAAATCAAGCCACGAATGTGGGTCACCTTCATGATAGCCATTGAGGCGAGTGTAGTAGGTTTTTTGATGCTTCCTAAAGTAGGACGAAAGGAAGAGAACTGGACGCTCAAGCATATTTCTATGGCACAAGAGCATTGTCACAATTAGCCGCCCAGTGCGCCCGTTACCGTCCAAAAACGGATGTATCGTCTCAAACTGTGCATGAGCCAGAGCGATATGAATAAGTGGCAATACGCTCTTCTCATCGTACAGAAATTTCTCAAAGTCTCCTAAGGAACGATTCATCTCATGAACAGGGGGAGGCACAAAAAGAGCGTTTGCCGGCGCAGTGCCGCCAATCCAATTCTGTGACTTGCGAAACTCACCTGGGTCAGAAAAATGTGTCGATCGAGCTCCCGTCATGAGCTTGTCATGCATTTCACGGATAAGACGCGAAGAGAGAGGAAAAGTTTTAAGCCTTTTAGTCCCATATTCTAACGCCTTAATGTAATACAAAATATCATCGGCGTCGGTTTCCGTTGAAGCAACGCCTGCAGTTTTTTCAAGGGCGTCCATCATTGTTGCTCTCGTCCCTTCAATTTGAGCAGATGATTCGGCATCCTTAGCAACGAACATGTGTAGGAAAAAATCGACATCGGGTAAGGTGTGAGTAATTCCATCAAGTTTCCCAATTAGCCGGTCGGCTTCTGCCGCTTTGATGAGAAGGTTCTGAGACAACTCAAAAAGCCCTCTGGGTGGAAAAGGGCTAGGAACAAAAGCTGAGAATCCTTCGGGTTGTTTGATATTTCTACCTATCTCTATAGACATATTGTGAGTTAGTTTATCGCTCGTTGACTCCGATTAACTAACTTAGACTATAGTATACTACGACACAGGCCCTGTCAACTAACTTTTTGGACATCAGACAGATGCCGATTAGATTCACTAACGCGGATTTTTTAAGAGCGGAGGGTGTGGGAATTTCTCGGCTTACAGCCGCAGTACCCCTTTCCCATTTCCTCCCGCAGAAGCCGCTCGGAAATATGGGAGAAGGGCTTCGAATCCCGCACGGAAGCGTCCCACGCTTCCTACCCTCCGCATTTCGCGGACTCAAGCGGAGGGTGTGGGATTCGAACCCACGGACGATTTTTAAGACCGTCACAGGTTAGCAACCTGTTCGATTAACCGCTCTCGCAACCCTCCAGTAGTCGCTACTCTAGCATATCTTTTGTGATTTCTAAACGGTATCGAAAATGTGAAAAATACGCTAGCATAGACATTATGCACATCAGTTTACTTGGTCCAACCAACCTCATAAAGTTTTCAGCGCTTACCAAGCTTTCGTCAGAAGAAGTGGCCAGACTTGCTGAAGCTACTGGTAAAGCGACAGCGGGAGCCGGCGCAACGCTTACCATTGTGTTCAACTACGCCGGCATGCTTTCGCTGGTCGGCGAAGCCCACAAAAAAGCGGGGGGTGCACTCCGCATGCTCTATACCCAGAAGACGGACTCAACCGACTGGGAAACCGCACCCTACGAGCACTACTTAAAGGAAGCCGACGAGACAAAAAAGCTAGCAAGCTGGCATCACATGCTTCTCTCTCTCGTAAGTGACGCCGACATTGTCGTCTGTGCGGGACTTTCAGCGGGAGTACTTGCGGAACTCGCATACATGAAATGGAACGTGGCCGAGAAACGGGGGCGGGTACAAAAACTCATCGGCATCAAAGAACTTCTCCGTGATGGGCACTTTCCTGCAGAAATTGAAACTGATCTTCGGGACCTGATTAAAATAATCCCCGTGGCAGAATTAACTAAAACACTTTCGCAATGGAAAAACCGATAAAAAAACCAAAAACAGATCCCACCTCGTGGGGTTCCGTCGCGAAATGGTACGACGAGACCGTTGAGAGTAAAGGTTCCTATCAGCAGGACCTGATTTTGCCGAACCTGCTTCGGCTGATGGATATTAAAAAAGGTGAGAAAGTACTCGACCTTGCCTGCGGACAGGGATTGTTCGCGCGCGCGTTCCAAGCGGCGGGAGCAAAGGTAGTTGCCGCCGATATTTCCAAAGAGCTTGTTGCGATTGCACAAAAGAAATCCGAGGACATTGCGTATCACGTCGCACCGGCACATGCACTTCCCTTCCTCAAAGACAGAAGCATGGATAAGGTTGCGATTGTGCTCGCGCTTCAAAATATCGAAAACTTCCGTGAGACGATTGCGGAATGTTCCCGCGTACTCGCGAAGAACGGCAAGCTGTATGTGGTACTGAATCACCCCGCGTTCCGAATTCCGAAAGCGAGCTCATGGGAGTTTGATGAGAAGAAGAATGCGCAGTACCGGCGTATCGACCGATACCTCTCGGAGTTACGGACTGACATCGCAATGCATCCAGGAAGCGCTCCGCAGGAACATACGGTGAGTTTCCATCGTCCGCTACAACTCTATTTCAAAGCATTCGCCAAAGCGAACCTTGCCGTCCTCAGACTTGAGGAGTGGATATCTGGAAAGAAAAGCCAAGACGGACCCCGCGGAATCGCTGAAGATTTCGCCCGAAAAGAAATCCCCCTCTTCTTAACAATCGAAGCACAAAAACTGTCCCGTACGCATTAATTTTGTGCAGAGCGCGCAAGAGCTGTTACACTAGTGCGACAGAAAACGGTTTTCGTTTTGTATTACTCGTTTAAAAGTCATCGAGCACATATGCATTTCAGCACAAAGAAAGGTTTCGCTCCCGCTATCGCTATTATCATCGCGCTTCTCGTCATTGGGGGAGGATCGTACGGAATCAAGAAGTTTTCGGATAAAAAAACGAAGAAAGAAGTTCCGCCCGTAACAACAGGCATGCCTGTTCCCGGCACTGACACGAAAGAGACGGAGGTCTTCGAGAAAGTAACTACGCTTCAAGTAAGACTCGATGAACAAAATACGTCCGGAGAGAGCGGACAGGCAGTGCTTACCCAAATCGGCACCAGCACGGTAAAAGTGGTTATAAACCTCACTGGGAAACCTTCGACAGTCGCGCAACCGGCACACATCCATATCGGTGCTTGCCCTACTCCAGGCGCGGTGAAGTATCCGCTTACGAACGTAGACAAAGGTGCCTCACAAACCGAGATTCCGAATATGACACTTGAACAGCTTCTTGCGGAGCTTCCGCTCGCCGTCAACGTGCACAAATCGGCTACGGACGTGAAGACCTACGTCGCGTGCGGAAACATCGTGAAAGAAGAAACGAAAAGCGAAATGAAAGAGGAATCGGCAGTGAAGCAAAGCGAAATGAAAGTGGTGTACAACACACAAGGCTTCTCCCCAGAATCAATCACTGTTAAAAAAGGAGAAACAGTTGTGTTTGAAAACAAAACCGGCAAGCGCGCGTCGGTCGCTTCCAACGACCACCCGACACACCTCCTCTACCCCGAGTTCGACCAATACAAGACGGACGCGCGCGGAAAAGATGAGTTTCGGTTTACCTTTGAAAAAGTCGGGACCTGGGGATATCACGACCACCTGAACGCGAGTGTGAGGGGGACGGTCATAGTCACAGAGTGACAGTGAAATTAACCTAATTGACCTAAAGGAGGCTGGAACTACCAAATTTCTAATTGGGGATTGCAAAATTGGAATTCCCTTAGAATAATTAGAAATTAGAATCATTATGAGCAAAACTTCTTCTCTCCTCTTGCGAATCGCCTTGGCTTTCGCCTTCCTCTATCCTGCCTACGGCTTTTGGACTGCTCCGAGTGATTGGATTGGTTATATCCCCGCGTTCGCCCGCAATGTCGGACTTTCGCAAGGAGTGCTCTTGATGCTGATTGCGGGACTGCATCTTGTCATCGCTCTCTGGATTCTCTCGGGCTGGCGCATCTTCATCCCTTCTCTTATTGCCGCTGTTCTTCTCGGTTCAATCGTCTATTTCAACCAAAATCAGCTGAATGTCCTTTTCCGAGATATTTCACTTGCACTCGTCGCGCTTGCGCTGGCGGTCGGGTCAAGAAACAGGTCATAATGTACTTGTGCATGTGCGACATTTTGACCCTAGCACGAGTTATAGACTGTGCTAGTATTTCCACGCGACCACGAGACAAAACGACTATTGTTTGAGAGGGTTCAGCCGTAGTTTTTTATAAAGAGAAGATTATACTCACATTAAACGTAATAAGGGCAAAAGCTTCTGTATTTCACACTTTGTGATTTGTGAAAACTACAGCTAGGTGGCGATTTTTATAGTCGTCACAAGCTCCTCCTTAAAAATCAGCCATGTGCGGAATCATCGGATATGTAGGTAAACGGCAGGCGCTCCCCATCGTTCTTGAGGGGCTTACTCGTATGGAGTACCGCGGGTACGACAGCGGAGGCGTCGCGATTGTCGGTGCCGAAACCATTCAATGCATCAAAGCGAAAGGCAAAGTCGCGCTTCTGAAAGAAAAGTGCCGGCTCGAGACGATTGAAGGCGCGGTTGGTATCGGCCACACGCGCTGGGCCACGCACGGAGAGCCGAGTGAAAGGAACGCGCATCCGCACAAAGACTGCTCGGGTGATATTTTCGTCGCACATAACGGCATTATCGAGAACTACCAGGCTTTGAAAGAAAAGCTTGTTAGAAAGGGCCACAAATTCGTTTCGGAAACCGATACCGAGATTATCGCGCACACGATAGAAGAGTACGCAAAAACAGAAAAAGACCTTTCTACGGCGATACGATTAGCTCTCAAAGATTTTCACGGAGCATTCGGTATCGTGGTACTCTCCAAGAAACATCCGGGTACGCTTATCGCCGCGCGCTTCGGCTCCCCGCTCATCTTAGGCATCGGGAAAGATGAGAACATCATCGCATCGGACGCGACCGCCATTCTTCCCCTCACCAACAGAGTGATTTATCTGAACGACGGAGATATGGTGGTGCTTTCGGAGAACGGATTTGAAATTACCGATTTCAAAAATGGTAACGGAAGGCAAGAGCGTAAGACTACAACGATAGAGTGGAAAAGCGGTTCGGCGGAACTTGGAGGTTTCCCCCACTTTATGCTGAAGGAAATCTTCGAACAGCCTCAAGCGCTCCGCGATACGATGCGGGGACGCCTTCTTCCCGACGAGGGCACTGTCAAATTCGGTGGGTTGAAGCCGTTCGAGGAGCGCCTCCGCTCACTTGATTCGATAACACTCGTCGGGATGGGCACGGCCGGCTTTACCTGCCTTGCGGGAGAGTACGCAATTGAAGAACTCGCGGGGATACCCGCACGGCGCGAGGTCGCGTCGGAGTTCGCGTTCCGGCGTTCCGCACCTTGCAAGCAGGGCTGTCTTATCGCAGTCTCGCAATCGGGGGAAACGGCCGATACGCTGAACGCCATTAGGGAAGCAAAACGGCGAGGAATGCTCACGCTCGGTATCGTGAACGTTACCGGCTCGTCCATCGCGCGCGAAGTGGACGCGGGTATTTACAATCACGTCGGACCCGAAACGGCGGTCGCCTCCACGAAAGCGAGCGTCTCGCAGGTACTGCTTCAGGAAATGTTCGCACTCTACCTTGCCCGAATGCGCGGACTTTCGAAATCGGAAGGCCAAACGATTATCAAAGAGATGCAGAAACTTCCCGCCTACGCGGAGAAAATCCTCACCAGCGCGGGAAGCATCAAACGCTTAGCGAAAAAGTACAAGGCGAGCAGAAGTTTCTTCTGTCTCGGGCGCAAATACAATTTCAGCTCCGCTCTCGAAGGGGCGCTCAAACTGAAGGAGTGTTCCTATGTCCACGTGGAGGGCGGTAATATCGCCGAACTGAAGCATGGGCCGATTTCTCTTATCGATAAAAATTTCCCTTCCATCGTCATCGCGCCGAAGGACAGTATGTACGAGAAGAACAAATCAAGCATTCAGGAAATCAAAGCGCGCAAAGGTCCCGTCATTGCCATCACAACCGAAGGCAACAAGGAGTTGGAGAAGATAGCTGACACCGTGCTCTATATCCCGAAAACGCTTGAAATGCTGACGCCCATTCTCGCCTTTATCCCAATGCAGCTTTTCGCGTATTATTTGGCGGTTGAACGCGGTAACGACGTGGATAAGCCCCGCAATCTCGCCAAAAGCGTGACGGTTGAGTAAGATACTTCTTATGCGCGCACTCGTATTCGATACAACGTTAGGAAGCTGGGACGGAACCCGTGGATTTGAACTGCGGGACGTTCCCGCGCCGATCTTGGATGAAAAGAAGGACCCTGCCGACACGAACAAGGTACTCGTCAAGGTGCACTACGCGGGCATCTGTGGAACCG
>SIBZ01000011.1 GCA_009694955.1 Candidatus Tayloriibacteriota bacterium
GCTGGGGGACTTGGAATCGAACCAAGATTCACGGCTTCAAAGGCCGCTGTCCTACCGTTAGACGATCCCCCAATGATGACGCCAATAACCTACAACTTACAGCAAAAACCGACGTACAACAACCAATACTCTTCCTTAGCTATTTGATTGTTGATGGTTTGTTGTCGGTCAATTTTATGATAGCAAGTTCGAGCGGAAGCTGTGGCAGAGCTGCGTAACCGATGAGGTCGTAGACGTTGAGGAATTCAAGGAGTACTGCGGAGGTGATGCGGGACTCCTTTGCCGAAGCAAGCTTTTTCAGAAATTCAAAATCTTCCGCAGAAACTTCGCCCTGTATCCCCTTCTCCATTTCGGGCGCGTTACGGAGAAGCAAAACGAAGCGGAGTTTGGCGAGCAGGAGTTTCGCGAAGACTTTCATATCAATATTTTGTTCCACCGCTTTTCCTATCGCGGATAAACCCGCGGACGCTTCTTTCTTTTCCACAGCCTCAATCAAAGAATTCACCAGTGTTCCTTTTGGCGAACCGGTAATTTTCTCCACTTCGGCAAGTGTGATTTTCTTGTCGCCGGATGCCCCCATCGCTTTTTGGAGTATTCCGTGCGCGTCGCGATATGAACCGTCGGCCAAAAGAGCGACGAGTTCAGCGGCGGGAGATTCAATGGAGTAGCCCTCCTTTTTGGCGATGCGCTCCGACGCTTCTTTCAGGATTCTTTGAGACGGACGCTTAAAAATGAATGTCTGGCAACGGGAGAGAACTGTCTCAGGGACCTTCTCAATATCGGTTGTTGCCATAATAAAAATAACGTGTGCCGGCGGTTCTTCCAGCGTTTTAAGAAGCGCATTCCACGCCTCTTTCGTAAGCATATGGACTTCATCCAGAATATAGATTTTGTATCGCGATTCAAAAGGAACAGCAGAAACTCCCTCGCGAAGCGCGCGAATATCTTCAATTTGCCGGTTTGAAGCGGCGTCTATTTCATACAGGTCGGTTTCGCTTGTACCGAGCGCTTTCGCGAGAATCCTTGCTACCGACGTCTTCCCCGTTCCACGCGAGCCTGAAAACAGATAGGCATGCGCGACACGCCCGAGCTTGATAGCGCCTTCAAGCGCTTCCACGACGTGTTCCTGACCCAATACCTCCTTAAAGGATTGCGGACGGTATTTTCGATATAAGACTTTACTCGAATCATCTTGCATGCGGATAGTATACGGTAAAATCCTTTTTTAAAAAATGCCCAGAAAAGAGAACACGCCGGAGAACCAGCGTGTCTTTGAGACGAAAGAACGAGAGCTTGTGCCCGTCATGGAAACCAACGTGCCAAATGGCGAAACGGGGCGAGAACCCAACCCAACCACCCCTCGCTTGATACGTCATCGGACTGTGTCCGGGGCGGAATGAGCGAGAACAGAAACGCGTTCGCTTGTTTTTCACCCTGGCCATGTGCCTTAAGGAAGGATACAAGTGCGGCATCCGCACTTGCTTCCGTGAAGACCCTGTCGCAGAGATGCTTCAACTCCGTGTCGGTGAGGCGATTGCTCTTGCAGGCCGCGGTAAGAACATGGACTCCGTGGCTGTCCGGTTCGGAAAAACGATGCTTCAGACGATTGTATTGTAAAGACATAATCACCTTTCGGTTGAAATGTTTGGGGAGCTATCAATCAAATGGTACGTTAGTATAAAAAACATGCAAATAAGCATACTGTGGATAACTTTTAGTATAAATTAGACAAAAAACGCGATTTCCCATATGCCAGGCATCCAAACGCCTATAGCATACGGAAAATCGCGAGGTTTAAGGAGCGGTAAAAGTTGGTTGTGAAAACCGCTCCGGTCATCTTACAGAAAATGACTTGGAAACATAGAGGCCCCTTTCCGGTAGCTCCCCCTTCCGAGCAGACTGTGAGATTCGCTCTCAGTATTGAATGTCCGAAATGGACCCGGTTGGTGCGTGAGGAACGCATAGGTAGGTACAGTCATTCGGAAGTGCTACCGCAAAGGAGTATATAGTAAAAAGAATATGCGGACAACAAAAAGGACGGAGGGTGAGTCCGTCCCCGTCAAATCTTTGGAAGGGCTTGACTCAGCATCTGACAGGTCGCAAGGAGACGCTGTCATTTTCAGGAAAGCCTCTTACACTCGTGCTTTCCGTCAGACACCGTGGTTAGATAACCGCGATCACCCCCTTTCCGTCCTTGACAAGTGTTTTGGTGAAATGAGGACAGAGGGTTTTGTAAGTTTTCATAGGTGACCTTTGGTTGAGTTAATTGCTTTTTTCCGACCATTCACAAGAGCAGTATCCGACTGCTTATCGTAGTGTAGCACAGAGCTATTTCTAGACAAGAATGTTGCTCTGAGAAAGAAACTCAGTCACTATCGCTTCAACTTCACCCGCGTTTTCGGTCTCCATCAGCTTCATCCGCAATTCCTTAGCCCCGTCGAAGCCTTCCACATACGCTTTGAAATGCTTTTTCATAATGGCGAACGATTTGTGTTCGCCAAGCAATTCCTCAAAAAGTTTTGTGTGCTCAACCAGCACCCCCAACTTATCTGACACCGAGTGTTTGATAAATTGAGAGAATAGCCACGGATTACCAAAAATCGCCCTGCCGAGCATAATGCCGTCGGCTCCGGTCTCCTTTGCCTTTGCATGCGCATCAGCAATATCTTTTACATCGCCATTTCCGAGAATGAGTGTGGCGCTTCCTAGTGAGTTCCGAGTGGCTACGGCATCCCGAATCCTACCCCACCGTGCGGGAACTTTGGACATTTCCTTGCGGGTCCGCGCGTGAATAGTTATCGCGACCGGTTTTTCCGCCAGTAATTCTGGAAGCCATTCTTCCAGAATATCCTTGTTGTATCCGAGGCGAGTTTTCACGGAGACCGGAAGTCCCGACCCCTCCTTGGCCGCTCGGATAATCTCCCGCGCCAGCCGAGGATTTTTGATAAGAGCCGCTCCCGCACCCGATTTTTCAATGGACCGGTCGGGACATCCCATATTGATATCCAATCCGTCAAAACCGAGTTCTTTTACCAGCTTCCCCACCTCAAACATCTTCTCGGGGTTGCCGGAAAAAAGCTGGGCCACGATTGGGCGCTCACCTTCGGAGTACATCAAATCGATGAGAAGCGCTTCTCTCCCTTTCTTATTCATCAACCCGTCCGCCGAAACAAATTCCGTCCACAACACATCAGGCTTCCCGTACTTCGCGATAATACGCCGAAACGCCACGTCGGTGACGTTCGCCATCGGCGCCAGCGCCATTATCGGCCTCGGTAGTTTTCCCCAAAATCCTATTTCCATAACACGGCTATCCTAGCATACCTTCCCCAGGAAAAAGAAAACCGGTTCCCGCGTAACGCGAAAACCGGTTCGAAAGATTTTACCCAGACCGAGCTCTATTTGCGGGCAATCATTTCCTCGCCTCTGAAACCTGTGGCGAAGGCGTCATGCAGTCTGGAATCCCCCATGACGGGTTTGCACCAAGGAGGAAACTCACCGAGTGCCTTTCCTTTCCTGAACGCCTGACGTCCGGCGTTAAGCGCATCTTCGGTGGAGTATTTTACCGTTTCTGTTGGTACTGAAGGTTGGTCTGCGAAAACAGTTGTAGTGGACATATCTATGTTGGTTGAAGAACTTCCCTTCGCTTTCATCCTTGCTTCCCCAGAAGCGAGGCAAAACGAAACGGACTCCGAAGTTATCGAGAGCCCGTTTCTGATTTCGTTAGGAGTAGCTTTTCAGCTTTTCTTAACCAACGCAGGAACCGACCCTCGACTCGCGAGTGCAGTTAAAAAAGCTAAAGAAAAACGCGTTTGATTTCATTTTCCGTATATACTACGCATCCGCCATAAGCAGTCAAGTTTGCCTATCCACAGACGCATCCTTGACCGGTTTTCCTCCCCGCAAATCCTCCGAAGAAAGCTCGACCTTGGAACCCGCGGAAATGTCTCCGCGGAGCATCTTTTCCGCAATTATCTGTTCGACATTCTCCTGTATCGCGCGGTTCATTGGTCTTGCGCCGAATTTCGGGTCCTGTCCGGTCGAAACAAGGTAATCGAGAAGTGAGTCAGTGATACTGAGTTCTAGTCCCTTTTCTTTTAGACGCTTTGCGAGTTTCTGAAGCGAAAGTTTGGCAATAACTCTGAGATGTTCCATTGTAAGCGAATGGAACAGCACGACCCCGTCGAAGCGGTTCAAAAGCTCCGGTTTAAAAATCGCCTTGCTGATAATATCGGTGATGACGATATCTTTGCTGAGTGGTCTTCCTTCCTGCTCCGTTTTCCAAATCACATCACTTCCTGCATTTGACGTCGCGATAATGATAAGATTGCGCGCGTTCACGCGTTTCCCCGTTACGTCCGTGAAAAACCCTTCATCCAA
This sequence comes from Candidatus Tayloriibacteriota bacterium, assembly GCA_009694955.1. Lineage (GTDB taxonomy): Bacteria > Patescibacteriota > Minisyncoccia > Phycocordibacterales > UBA10002 > UBA10002. The sequence goes on from SIBZ01000011.1 coordinate 4,381, forward strand.
AATCTGCAGGAAGAGGTCGTGTACATCCTTGTTCGTCTTTTCAAACTCATCAAGGAGGAGCACGCCAAACGGTTTCTCTCTAAGGAGCGAAGCAAGCACGCCCGCCTTTCCGCTCTCGAACGTACCGATAAGACGATTGAGTGCGTCTTCGCTTTGATACTCGGACATATCGAGGCGCATAATCGCCTTCTCGTCACCAAAAAACACCTGTGCGAGTGCTTTTGTCGTTTCCGTCTTCCCCACACCGGTAGGCCCGAGAAACAGGAATGAACCCATTGGACGGTTCGGCGAGCTGATGCCCGAGCGAGACCTCCGGAGTGCCCCGGAAATCGCTTTCACTGCCTCATCCTGCCCCACAATTCGTTCGTGAAGCGTTTCTTCCAACTTCAGCAGTTTGGTTCGCTCTTCACCCTTGGCCTCCGACACGGCGATGCCCGTCTTTTGCGACACGAGGTCGAGCACATCCTCCTTTAACACGACATGCTTACCTGTCGCTTTCACTTTCGGAACAATTTCGCGCAAGAGGTCGACTGCCTTGTCCGGCATCACACCGTCAAAAAAGTACCGTTCGGCACTCTCCGTGATACTCCGGAGCGCGGGAAACGTAAAAAATATCTTTTCGCTTACCTCGGCTTTTGACGCTTCATCCTCCACAATCGGAAGCGAACCCGCAACAGAGGCCCCTTCGATAAGAACGCGCTCAAAACGAGCTTTTATTTTCGGATTCGGTTCAAACAGTTGACGGAAAGCTCCAAGTTCCGACAGCGCCGCTATCTGTATATTCGCGGAAGCGAGAAACGGGTCGAGAATTGAAAGTACATCTGACCCGAGCGCTTTTGCCCCTTGAAAGAAGACGTCGAAGTTGTCGAACACAAAAATAATATTGCCGGCTTGCGCCACTTCTGAGAGAAGCTTCACAAGCTCCGTTTCAAGCACTGCCTTTTCCTTCATCGCGGAAAGAAACGGAACGCCGTCAAACACAAAAATTCGTTTATATTCGAGCTGAGGAAACACTCTTCCTGCCATAATTTTCCTTGAAAGATGGACGAGCGGAGCGAGTCTCGGCACACCTTCTTCCGCGACAATCAACACATTCGATTCTCGTCCGCGGGAAAGAACACGCTCTATCTCTGTAGCCTCCCGTCTCCCAAATACACCACTGAAAGACGCGAAATCGGGGTGCAGCGTAATGTCCACCGCGTACCGCGAAAGCATTGCAATTTCCCCATACGCCCAATTCTTACCGACACCAGGAATCCGCCCGAGAGCATCCTTGCTCCACCAACGCAGGTGGTTTTTCTTTTCGCCGTTCAGATGCGATACCCACGCAGATGCGCCAATAAAATCCGAGGCCTCTAATTTATGCGACGCGAAAAATTGAGTCAGACTTTCGTCATACAGAAGCAGTGCCTTGGCGAAGTGTTCGAGCGCTACCGGTTCTTCCTCAGGAGTAGGGATATCAAAAACTTTTTCGGACGGCTGGCGTTTTTGGAGATAGGAAACAACGTCACTCCCCGTAAGACCGAGCCGAGACGATACCACTCCGCCAACAGTGGACGAAAAGAAATCAAGTACAGGGTCGTTATGTCCCTCCGAGAGCACCCTCGCAACCTCATAGCTGATTCGTGTGGTCTGCAGGCCTGCTTCGGGTAACGCGGCGCGTGCATCCTTAAAATAAGAGGAAGCGAAAAAAGCGTTGAAAAGCGCGGGAAAAAGCCAAAGTCCAAAAAACAAGAAGAATGCTCCCTTACACAGCGGATAAAATTCATTCGCGAACGCGGAAAATGTGGGGAAAGCGTTGACAAGCAAAGGAAAGTTAGACGCGAGAAAGAAGATCCCCCACCCAAAAAAGATGCACACAACAATAATCCGAAGGCATTTTTCAACCGCGCGAAGGCGCTCTCCCGATATAACGGTTTCCATCTGCAGTGCCCCACGGTAGATTTCCGCCTCTTGCTTCAGTGCTTCGTACGTCATTTAATTAAAAGGAGAATAACCCGACCGCGCCGTTTACGGTTGATACCACAACAAGGAGTGGCATAAAAGGCCAGATGACCGAAAAGAAGATGAAGAAAACCGAAAGCAGGATGACTGACACAAGACCGGTAAGTATGACAAATAATCTTGCGAAAAATCCGATGAAACGGAGTAGCAAGTTAATGATGAAGTTCCCCAGAAAACCTCCCGCCGATTTCTTTGAGCCTTCGTGAAGCCGGTGCCATGGCGAGAGGAGTGTTCCGAGAAGGAGTCGGACGGAAAAAAAGTTCCAGAGAAACCAAGCGATATTCCGGTACAAGCGCATAATGTCACTCCACGCGGTCGTGTAGTGCCACAGAAGGTAGGAAAAAGGAAGTTGTAGTACGGAAGAGGTCATAGAAATAGTATAGCGCAAGTCCCACTGCCTTGTTTAATCATCAATAACCAACTCGTAATTTCACGTTCTTTTGTTATTGGTGATTAGTTATTAGTTATTTCACCGCGATTTGAAATAGACTTTGTTCCCATACCGTAGGTCGATATACTCGACCGTGAGCAACCCACCTTGCTTCGGAAAGAGGTTTTTCTCGGAGAGAAGAGTCTCGATGTTTGTTAGTGAACGCTCAAATTCATTTTCGTTCAACAGAAGCCGCATCCCCCCATGGAGGAAGACGTGTAATTCCTGTCCGTCAAGGAAACGCACCTTCTCCGGCGTAAGCCCGAGCTTTTCAAGACGTCCGAGGAAGAACATAAGCGCGGTCAGTTTCTCTCTCGGGAGTACAACGGTACCGAGTGGTGTCGTTGTCGCCTCTTTTTCCATCCTGTAATACAGGTTCTCCGTTCCCGGCTCGGCCTCCGCAAACACAAAACCGGTTTCGTCCAATAGGAAGCACGGCTGTGCTGTGGGGCACCAGAGTACGAACGGCTCCCGCTCACGAACAGAAACGCGCAAGGACGCAAGATTATTCAACGAAACGGAAACACTCGAGAATGTCGGGAACTCCCGCGTGAGCGTCTCTTTCAGCGCCGACTTCGGATACAACAGCGAATGTGATTTTGGAATTAGTCCGAAATACGTCCCGGCAAGCTGTGCCTCCACAACGCCTCTGACACGACCTTCGGGTACACGGACAACACCGCTGACGTCAACCGAAGTGATACGAAATTCCTTGCGTGAAAAACCATACAGCACGCCAAGAAAAACCGCACAAGCAAGAAGCAACAGCGCAATCGTCTTACGGGTTTTTCTCTTCTGCTCTTTGCGGGCAAGACGCGGGGAACGGATGACTTTGCGGGACATAAGTATCAATTTACAATTTTCAATTATCAATCAAATCCCGAAATTCTTAAATTTAGAAATTGAAAATTGATTGAAAATTGATAATTGAGAATTTAAGCCTTCTTAGGCTGGATGGAATCTTTCCCCATATATTTCCGAAGTACTTCAGGAATCGTGATGGACCCATCCGGCTTCTGATTATTTTCAAGAAGCGGGACAAGAATGCGTGGGGTTGCGAGTGCGGTGTTGTTCAGCGAATGAGCGAAACGCATCTTGCCTGCCTGCGCGGGCAGACCGTCGGTATCCTTATAACGGATATTGAGGCGGCGAGTCTGAAAATCATGAAAATACGACGACGAATGCGTCTCACGGTAGTTACGCTCCGAGGGAACCCACGTTTCAATATCGTATTTTTTCACTTGCCCCAGCCCCAAGTCCGCGCCACAGTTAATCACGACGTGATACGGCAGGTTGAGCGCCTGCAGGAGTTCTTCGGCGTTTGCCGTGAGCTCTTCGTGGAATTTGACCGAAAGCTCGTGACTCGCTTCACAGAGTACCACCTGCTCAAATTTGAAAAACTCGTGTACGCGGATCATTCCCTTCGTATCCTTACCGTGACTTCCTGCCTCGCGCCGGAAGCAGGGAGAAAACGCGAGTATTTTTTTCGGTAACTCTTCCTTCTTCAAAATCGTTTCGGAAAAATACGACATCGCGGCGACCTCTGCCGTTCCCGCGAGATAGTCCCCATCCTGCGTTTTGTAGAGGTCGTCCTCGCCCTGTGGAAGATAACCTGTACCGAGAAGTGTTTGTCTGCGCACGAGTGACGGGACCATCATGAAGGTAAATCCCTTCTTCGCGAAGTGGTCCAGCGTGAATTGCCAAAGCGCGAACGAAAGAAGCGCTCCTTCGTTTTTCAAAAAATATCCTCGGAATCCCGCAACATCTCCTCCACGGACGAAGTCGGCAAGGTCGCAGTCCTCCATAAGCTCCATATGGCTTTTTGGTTCTCCGCTGAATTCGGGTCTCACTCCCCATTCCCGTATCTCTTTATTGTCCTTGTCGCTCTCGCCGTCCGGAACGGACATATCGGGGATGTTCGGAACCTGGAGCATCAGGAGATGCCACTTCTGCATAATTTCTTTGAGCTTGCCTTCTTCTTCCTCAAGCCCCGCCTTCTGGGTACGGAGTTCTTCCACCAAAAGTTGCCGTCGCTCCGGAATGGAGGTGTGTGCGACCTGCGTACTTTTCGTGTTGTGCTCGGAACGCTTCTGTTCCACAACCATAAGGAGTCCCCGGCGGACATCGTCAAGTTTAATAAGCTCGTCAACATTGAACGTCAAATGTTTCTTCGCCACCGCCATAGCGACAAGGTCTCTGTTTTCACGGATGAATTTGATGTCTAACATAATCGAATATGCAAATCTGAAACGAATTAGCGAATACTACGAACAAGATTTTTCTTATTCCTCCTTTCCCAAAGGAGGTACCTAGTCTTCGAGGCGGAGGATTTCTCCTTCCCTCCTTGGTTGAGGAGGAGTGCCGAAGGCGGGCGGTGTGATAAGTATACAACAAAAAGGCGGGCCGTGTGGCTCGCCTGTGTGGAAAACAATAACTGTGGACTTCAATCGTTCAATCAAATGTCCCTGTCGGATAGCCTTCAATGGTGATAAGACCCTCTGCTTTGTTTGCTTGGCAGTGCGAAGGTGACCATGGGTGTCGCATGATATCCCAGAAGATTGCCCACATATAAACGACTACAAACCACTGATTTGAAATCCGGCCATTCATCCGAATCCGATATATCGTAACTCGAGTCGGCGGATGAGCTGCTATTTGCACCTCTTGTACACTTTCTTCAAGAAACTTCTCAAGTTCATTGAGTGTAGTCGGGGGACTGTCTTCCAGCCGGGAAATTATCCCAGCGATTTTGGTTTTCAACTCTTGTTGCTTTCTTTCTTGGTTCAGATACGCCTTTCCGCACCTTCAGTAATTTGAAAGGTGCTACAATTGCTTTCACAATACTATCATGGAAAGCAAACTTATTGAATTAAAACCGGGTCAATTCCCCCGCCGACTTCGCGAAATCACCGACCCTCCGAAGAAGCTGTACGTGCAGGGAACATTACCTTCCGAAGACCACAAATGGCTTGCGGTGGTTGGTTCGCGTAAATATACGAACTACGGGAAAGAAGTCTGTGAGAAACTGATTGAAGGTCTCGCCGGATATCCGATTGTGATTGTCTCAGGCCTCGCCCTCGGCATTGATGCGATAGCACACCATGCGGGGTTGGAAGCAAAGCTCCCCTGCGTCGCGGTACCCGGCTCCGGTCTCGACCCGAAGGTGCTTTACCCTTCTACTAATAGACGACTTGCTGACGAGATACTCAAGGCCGGCGGAGCACTGCTATCGGAATTCGAGCCGGATTTCCGCGCCACCGCCTGGGGCTTCCTTCAGCGAAACCGCATCATGGCCGGACTTTCCGACGCCGTCCTCGTGATTGAAGCTGAGCAACGAAGTGGCTCGCTTGTGACCTCCAAATTCGCCACCGAATATAATAGGGATGTTTTCACCGTCCCCGGCTCGATTTTCTCTTCCTCCTCTACCGGACCACACATGCTTATCAAGCTTGGCGCGACACCAATCACCTCCCCCATAGACCTACTTGAGGCGCTCGGATTCAAGCCGAGCGAGAAGGTAGCCCGCGACTACTCCGACTGCACGCCCGAAGAAAGGAAGGTCATCGAGCTTTTACAGAACCCGCTCTCCCGTGACGACTTAATTGACGCACTCGGTATTCCGATTAATCAGGCGAACGCACTCCTTTCATTCATGGAACTGAAAGGACTTATCAAGGAAAGTATTGGGGAGATGCACCTCACTTGAAATGAATTAGTTCCTAGACTAAACTTGTCGTAGATTCAGTGACGCATCAACCCACTTACTCTATGAATATAACACCCGAAGAAGCTGAGAGCTGTATCCCCCGATTGCACACTAAGGAATTTATTCTCGACCTATACTGCAGTGATGTCGCTCTTCAGCTTAGGATGGCGACGCTAACCGATGATTGGAACATAATTGGTTGGACATTAGGAAGTGAGGCCCCCGGCCCTCTTTCATGGAAGTACGCATGTATGTTCCAACACAGCAGCACCTGTCAGAAAAGCTGGCACAGGCTCAGTGGAGCAAGTCTCCGCCAGATAGCTACACTAATGAGTAAGAAACAGTAAGATTGAAACTTACAGCTCATCAGGTTCTGAACTCCCACTGCGTGGATACACCTCCTCGCAGTATTTTTTTGGCGAAGAGTTGTATAGATATACTCTTTCGTGTTATTACTTATTGTGCCATGAGTAAACTACTTATCGTCGAGTCTCCGTCAAAAGCGAAGACAATTGGAAAATATTTGGGGAGTGACTACACGGTGAAAGCCTCCGTCGGACACGTACGCGACCTTCCCAAAAACCAAAAAGCTGCCCTCGATATCGAAGGCGGTTTTATTCCCCATTATGAAATTGTGAAGAAAAAGGAAGAAGTGGTGGAAGAAATCATCTCCGCTGCGTGGAAGGCAAGTGAAATTATTCTCGCGACCGACCCCGACCGCGAAGGCGAAGCCATTGCGTGGCATTTGGCCGAAATTTTGAAGGATAAGCTCGGTAAATCCCTCCCGCCGATAAAGAGAGCTGTTTACCACGAAATTACCAAAGAGGCGGTGGAAGAGGCGCTCACGCATCCGCGCGATATTGACCAAAACCTTCGTCGCGCGCAGGAAGCCCGCCGAGTCCTCGACCGCCTTGTGGGCTACGACCTTTCAGGCATTATCTGGAAGAAAGTCCGCTATGGCCTTTCTGCCGGACGCGTACAGTCTCCCGCCCTTCGCATTATCGCGGAACGAGAACGCGAGATTTTGGCCTTCAAGCCGGAAACATTTTGGGTGATTACCGCGGACACGGAAACGGAAAAGAATGCGAAGTTACTTTTGGCCTGTAATGAGGAACCTCGCGATAAAAAAATCGTTGATACTATTCTTGAGGTTGGGTCACACGGGAGATGGAGTGTGACGGACACTACCGAGACGAGCGTTAAGCGCTCCCCTAAAGCTCCATTCATCACCTCCACACTCCAACAGACCGCTTCCACTCGGCTTGGTTTTTCACCCGGACGAACGATGGGCACTGCGCAAAAGCTGTATGAAGCGGGTCTTATCACCTATCACCGCACGGACTCGACGAATCTTGCCGAGTCGGCAAAGAAACAGATTGCGGAAACCATCGAAAAGAAATTTGGGAAGGATTTCGTATCTCTCCGTGCGTACACCGGCAAGGTAAAGAACGCACAAGAAGCTCACGAGGCGATCCGCCCCACTCATTTTGATAAGGAACATGCGGGCAGTACTCCCGACCAAAAAAGACTCTACGACCTCATTTGGAAGCGTACCATTTCCTCGCAGATGCCCGACGCGGAAATGCTACGGACAAAAATCATTGCAAATGTAGACGGAAATCCTATTCCCGATTTTTCCGCAAATGGCGTCCGTCTTACCTATGACGGATGGCTCAAGGTCGACCCCGAGGCTCGTGGTGAGGATGTGGAACTCCCGAAAGTCGTCAAGGGAGACCCTCTCCGACTTATTGATTTGAAGACGGAGGAAAAGCAGACACAGCCACCGCCTCGCTATAGTGAAGCGGGACTCATAAAGGAATTGGAAAAGCGCGGTATTGGAAGGCCGTCCACGTACGCCTCTATTATGGAAACACTTGTTGATCGTGAATATGTCACGCGGGAGAATCGTTCACTTAAACCAACGGATACGGGTATGGTGGTAAGCGGATTTTTGGAACAGCACCTCCCTTCGTACATCAGCGACACCTTTACGGCGGAGATGGAAGATGAGCTTGATGATATCGCCATCGGCAAGCGCGAGTACGAAAGGACGCTTCGTGATTTTTACACACCGTTTCATAAAGACGTGAAGTCGAAAGAGAAACTGGACAAGGCGACCACTCTCGGCGACACACCCGAAGAATTCAAATGCCCTCTCTGTGGCGGTAAGATGGTATGGAAGCTTGGGCGTGGCGGAAAATTTATGTCCTGCGAACGTTTCCCCGATTGCACCGGAGCGCTGACCGCAGGAGGACAGGAAATCAAACCGGATGAGCCGATTGGAAAATATCCCGAGACCGGAGAAGATGTGTATCTCCTAAACGGGCGATTCGGATTTTACGTACAGGTTGGTCATACTCCGCCAAAGGCTACGAAGGGCAAGCCCAAAACAGATACACCCAAACCCCGCCGTGCCAGCATCCCCAAGTCATTTGATATCGCAAAACTCACGATAGCGGATGCGCTTAAATTTCTCTCGCTTCCCCGCGTACTCGGCGTGCATCCGACAACCGGTAAAGAGATTATGGCGAATATGGGACGCTTCGGCCCATATGTCGTGCATGAGGGCGATTTCCGCTCCATAAAAGCCCCCGATGACGTCTACACTATCACCCTTCCCCGCGCCCTAGAGATGCTCGCGCAAGAAAAAAAGCCACGTGGGTTCAGAAAGAAAAAAGAGACACCGGCAACATAATATACCAGCGAAAAACCAGCGAACTGCCCGTTCGGTTTTTCTTTTTGCGTTAATTTGTAAGGGTAAATCAGAAATTCAAGGTCGGCAAAGTAGCCGAAAAGGAATACTTACTATATAGTGGGCATGAAACAAAAACTCTGGGTATTGTGCCTGGGGATTATTTTGTTCTTTACACATTAACTATCAACACCGGAGGTGCTTATGGCGGGAGTAAAAAAGCCGGAACAGCACCTAAAACGGGTGCTGATTAGGCGATTTGTCGAGCAACTTGGGTTACGTAACCGGAAACGGATACGTATCAAGAATGTTCAGAGTCTCGGCGAGGTTGCAGGTCGGGAGGCGACCTCAAGCAAGAGTAATCAGGTGGTTACACTGGAGGTTGAATTCCGCGATGGTCACAAGGAGGAAAAGACAATTTGTCTCCGGTACGGCTCGCAAAACCCCGTGCTGAAACTGCGTCCGGAATTGACCATTGCCGATGCAATCGGCGTTACGCGCATCGTGCACGAGCTCGAGGCGCGATTGAAATCGCTTGGGCAGGATACGGTTCAGGTACCGTCTCCGTCTCTGCATTGGATTGTCCTCAAGAATGGGCGATTGCACAGGCTTCCGCCTGTCGAAGAATGGAACTGTACCGCGTCTCTTCGGACGTTTACTCCGGATATGACCAGTTACTTTTCCTGTCTCCGAAAACGGCAAACGGACCCACAACAAAAGCCGGGAGACGAAGGAGCGATTTTTTCGCTCGCAGCGCTCCTTGCCATCATTCACGTCAAACCTGACGTGCCGGAGGATAACCGGAAACCGTTATATCGTGAGTGCGCGAGTAACTTGCTCGCCCGAATTGGCGGGTACCATAACCTGTCACTCGGAGAGCATAAACTGCTCGTGTCCGCCGAGGCGCGCGGATTACACTGTCTCATCTGCGAGACGCTACACGGAAACACCGGAACATCCGACAGACTGCGCGCAGTGTGGGGCGATATGCACTTTGGGAATGTCCTCAGCGACGTTCAAGGACATCTTGTGCCTATTGACCCGCGGGTCCGCGGAGCGTTTCCGCAGGTTGGAGACGCGGGGTTGGACATCGGATTTCTGCTCACCGACCTATGGTGGTTCTACAGGGTCTTTGAGAACCCTGTCTTCCGGGAACTCGCCCAAATGTTGCTTGGGGCGTACGAGAAGGCTACCGGTGATACCAAAATCCGAGTGATGGCTGCGCAGTGGGGCGTTCCCTACCGAACTGCCATGAGACTCAAGTCGGAGTATGTCCGGGATACCGAGCTTGCTCGGGCCCGTCCGTTCGTCAACGATATGCAAACTTGGATGGCAAATCGTTGTGTTGATGTCGACCTCTAACCAGGTCTCATGCGCCGTTACCGAAAGGGACGGCGCTTTTTGTTGCCTCTGTACGAAGACTGATTCAGTTGACATTGTGCCGACCTTCCTTACACTAGCTCTATGCGAAGCCTGCAGGAAATCTTAGGCGCCACAAGGATGCTCACCGAGGAGAAGAAAGCCCTCATCGAGAAGGCCTATGGTTTTGTTATGGACCTGCACAAGGAACAACTGCGCCGTTACTCAACCGAGCCGATTACCGTACACGCGACCCGGGTTGCTTTTATTCTGGCCGAACTTGGGATGCCTCACGAAACCATCGTCGCGAGCCTCCTCCATCACGCAACAAAAGAAGGTTCGGTGCCCGTAGAGAAACTTTCGGACGAGTTCGGCGAAGCAGTCGCACTGCTCGTTGAGGGCGCCACCAAACTCCGAAATATCAAATATCAGGATGAGATGGGACATCTTGAAAGTTTGCGTAAATTATTCGTCGCGTCCACGAAGGACATACGAATTCTCATCTTGAAACTTGCCGACCGCCTCGACTCGATGCGGTCGCTCCCACTCAACAAGGAACACCACTTGCGCATTTCAAAAGAAACGATGGAAATCTATGTTCCGCTTGCCCGCCGTCTCGGACTCCAGAAGATGAGCCGTGAAATGGAAGATTTAGCATTCCGCTATATCGAGCCGGGGGAATACAAAAAATTGCACAACTGGCTGACGAAAGTGCAGAAGGAGAGTGCGAAACCGCTTGAGAAATTCCACAAATCGCTCTTGAAGCATCTCGTCAAATCGGGACTCCTTAAAGTCGAGACCGACACGCGCCTCAAAGGTATTTACAGCATCTACCAGAAGGTACTGCAGAGGAAAAAAGAACTGGACCATATCTACGACGTGCTTGCCATCCGCATACAGGTGGACACCGTGGAGGACTGTTATCGGGCACTCGGCAGTATTCACGCGTTCTTGCGCCCGCTTCCTGGACGCATTAAGGACTATATCGCCTTTCCAAAACCCAACGGCTATCAAAGCTTGCATACCACCGTCTTCACGGGAGACGGACGCATCATCGAAATCCAAATCCGTACACGTACGATGCATGAGCAGGCGGAATATGGACTTGCCTCCCATCTTTTATACAAGGAGCTCGGCACTGACGCACCCACTCCGTCATTTTCGTGGTTCAATCAATTTTTTCCCGTTGACGATGCCGGCGAAAAAGACACGCCGTACTCATACATCCCCAAATGGCTACGGCACATTTTCCAAGGGAAGCCTGCAGATGAGGTACAGGCGGACCACCTGACCAGTTTGAAGACGGATTTCTTCCAGAGCCGTATGTTTATCTTCGACCCGCGCGGTGAAGTGGTGGACCTTCCTATGCACGCAACTCCTATCGATTTCGCGTACGAGTTCAACGCTGAGCGTGGCAACCACCTGCACGGAGCGAAGGTGAACGGGAAGCTGTCCCCTCTCGATGCCGAACTCCGGAACGGAGACATCGTCGAACTTATCACGAAGGACTCGGCGCATCCGACCGAAAAATGGTTACAGCACGCGAAAACCACACTAGCCAAACATCACATAAAGCAGTATCTTGAATCTACCACGCGGTAATTCAAAAGACGCGGAAAAAATAAAAGTATGACGCTCCACGAAATTACCAGTCTCCTCAAAAATCCGTCGGTATCTGAGCTTGCGCTTGTGAGCAAGGCGTACATATTCGCCGAGCAAGCGCATAGAGAGCACATACGATATTCGGGCGAACCCTATTTTAACCATCTGTGCGAGACCGCGAAATTGATTGCCGAACTCGGTGCTGATGCTTCTACTGTCGCGGCAGGATTTTTACATGACACGATTGAAGACGTGAACGTGAAGCCGGAGACGATACGCAAGGAATTCGGAAGCGAAGTATTGATGCTTGTCGAAGGCGTAACCAAGCTCGGACGCTTGCGCTATCGGGGCGTCGACCGCTACAGCGAAAGTATGCGCCGGCTGTTTATCGCAAGTTCCAAAGACTTGCGCGTCCTTATCATCAAGCTCTGCGATCGCCTGCATAATATGCGTACGCTTTCCTATGTACCAAAGCACAAACAGCTCCGTATCGCCAAAGAAACACTGGATATCTACGCGCCCATCGCTCACCGGCTCGGTATCCGGAAAATAAACCGAGAACTCGAGGAACTCTCATTTCCGTACGCGTATCCGGCAGAATACGAGAGGGTGAATGCCGAGCTGAGCCAAAAACGGACCGAACTCATTAAGAAGCTTTCGAAATTCCACAAATCGGTTTTGAAGGACCTCGTGAAGCAGGGCATCCAGGTGCTCTTTACCGAGGAGAGGCTGAAAGGTTTGTATAGCCTGTACTACAAACTGAAACAACGCGACGGAGATTTTGAGAAGATTTATGACGTGCTTGCCATCAGAATAATCGTCAAAACCGTCGAAGATTGCTATCGGGTACTCGGCGTTATACACGCTTCCTGGCGCCCGCTTCCGGGACGGATTAAAGACTACGTCGCCTTTCCGAAACCGAACGGGTACCGCTCGCTTCATACGACCGTCTTCACCGGAGATGGGGGTATTGTGGAAATCCAAATACGAACCGAGGAAATGCATCGCGAGTCCGAATACGGCGTCGCGCTTCATGCCGATTACAAGGAAGAGGAACGACCGGCTAAACGCGGACGGAAGCGCCGACTGTACAGTTCCTTGATTTCTTGGAAAGGCAAACGCGACAAGGGCGACGGAAAGACAGTGCTGAATATCGAAGATACGGGAAACGGCATCCCCTCATGGGTCCGTGCGCTCGGCGCGCTCGATCGAACCATTGGCGAGCAGGAGTTCTGGGAGCATCTGCGTGAAGATTTCTTTAAGGACCGAATTTTTATTTTTACGCCAAAAGGCGATGTGGTGGACCTCCCTACCGACTCTTCACCGATTGATTTCGCATACTCCATCCATTCCGATATCGGCAACCATCTGATGGGTGCAAAAATTAATGGCAAATTGCTCCCGATACACACGACGCTACAAAATGGAGATATCGTTGAAATACTCACAAAAAAAGGAGGGAAGCCGACGCAGAAATGGCTTGAATTTGCCCGCACATCAATCGCGAAGAAGCATATCCGAAATACCCTTCAGAAATTGAAGCCGTAATACCAATAACCAATCAACACAACTCATACCAATGAAGCCGAATCGCTATATGTACGTTGGTATGGATTTGTATTAGTACTATATTGAGAAATTCTTAACCGAATAAAGGTCTTCACTGTTTTCTTCGGCTGCTTTTTCCACCGGAGTACGATCATCGAGCTCCCTGGTTGCGTCCTCCACCGTGACAGGTAGACTTCCGTCTGCTTGAGCTTTAGCTTCGTCAACCGACGCAATATGCTTTTCAAGCATTTCGTTCGGATTCTTCGCCTTATTCGTCTCCATAAGCTGGAGGAGTGTACGCAAATCGTCGTTGGAAAAGAAATCAATCAAGATTTTTCCTCCCGTTCCTCCACGCTCAATCTTCACGCGGGTACCAAGCTGTTCGCGGAGCTTTTCTTCAAGCGCTAGAAGTTCGGGGTCAACTTGAAATTCTTTCTTGCGGGCACGGTCGTACGCGATGCGGCGGGCGATGTTTTCGGCCTCGCGGACCGTCACCTTCTTGTACATAATCTCCTTAAAGAGCGTCATCTGTTCCTGCGGACGGGAGGTGAGCATGAGAAGCGGTCGGGTGTGGCCTTCGGAAAGTTTACCGGCCGCGACCGCTGCGAGAATTTCGTCGGAAAGGTCGAGAATGCGGAGCGTGTTCGACACGTATTCACGGCTCTTCCCCACCTTTTTACCGATTTCGGCATGCTTCATACCGAACTCCTGTACAAGCCGTTGAAAAGCATGAGCGCGGTCCACCGAATTGATATCTTCGCGTTGGAGGTTTTCGATAATCGCAAGTTCGAGCTTTTCGCGGTCATTCTCTTCGCCTTGACGGATAAGCACGGGTACTTGCGAAATCCCCGCAAGACGGGAGGCACGTAAACGACGCTCTCCGGAAATGAGTTCATATTCGGTCGCGAGACCCCCGTCTTCTTTCTGAATCTCCTTTCGTGTCACCACGAGAGGTTGAAGAATGCCGTACATACGGATTGACTCGGCAAGGTCGGAGAGTTTGGCCTCGTCGAAGTCACGGCGGGGCTGATAGGGGTTCGGTTTGATTTTCTCTACCTCCACCCAAAAAATGGCGTTGTTTACGAATTGTGGCATACACTACGAATTACGAATCTATACGAAATACGAATAAGAAAACTTCTTTTCTTCCTCCCCTCCTGCCTGAGGAGGGGTGGCGAGTCTTCGAGCCGGGGTGGTGGGAGTAAACTCTCTGTGTGGGAATACCCTTTATTCTACCACACACACATTCAAAGCAAACTCAAATTGCTGTGAACAGCTTTTTGCGGTACATTGTGGGGAGATTATATAAGCCGAGGTGGCGGAATTGGCAGACGCACAGGACTCAAAATCCTGCGGTGGCAACATCATGAGGGTTCGATGCCCTCCCTCGGCATAATTGAGCGCAGCGAAAGTATGACGGGGAGGAAGTATGGGATACTTCCGTGAGGGCATCGAAGCCCGATTGAGCTTTTTCTGGAGTGTCTTCACGAACGGAAAAACCAATCGCGGGGACTGAAACTGTAAGTTTCGATGCCCTCCCCCAGCACCACACTCGTCAAGGCGACGCGCCCGACTCGCTGCAGACGCAACTGCGTCGAAGCGGGCGGGAGTCGGGCAGGCAAAATCCTGCGATGGCAACACCATGAGAGTTCGAGGCTCTCCTCAGGCATCACAAATCTTCAGGGTGAAGGCCTGTTTTCTTTGAGATGCGGGTAAGCATCTTCGGGCCGATTTCTTCCCGATCATGAAATGCCCACACATACTCTCGCCATCCAGACCGGCCCAACACGAGATGCGAACCTGTTTGCCTTTTACGCTACCACCCAATCCGAAGCAGTGCCGCGAGAACGCGGCCAGCTTTCGACGACGGCCAATTGCTCACGCGGCGAGATTAAATTCGACAGAACAGAGTCCTGAAACAAGTTCGCCGGAATCCAATCGTTCGGCTACTGCTCGAAGCGCGAGAGCTTCGACCTTTGCCTGTGCCTCCTTACGGGTAGCTCCGTAGCAGAGCACTCCCGCCAATTCCTGCACTTCTGCGATCCACCGACCGTCAGTTTCCTTTTCAAATTCAATGGTAAAAC
>SIBZ01000012.1 GCA_009694955.1 Candidatus Tayloriibacteriota bacterium
CGGATGGCGAAAGGCAATAAAGACGCTCCTGCGCTACGGGCGGCAATTGAACGGGCACGGAAGGAGAATATGCCGAACGAGAACATTGAACGTGCGATTAAAAAGGCGACGGAGGGAGGAGGTGCACTGGAGGCGATTATGTATGAAGGTTACGGGCCGGGAGGGGTTGCCTTGCTTATCGAGGTACTTACCGACAGCCGGAACCGTTCGGCCGGAGAGATAAAGCACTTGCTCGCAGAGAACGGAGGAAATCTCGCTTCCCCCGGCGCCGCTGTCTGGGCGTTTGAGAAGAGAAACACCACCACCCCTCCTGTCCCCTCCTCAACTGAGGAGGGGATGAGCGGATGGGGAGCGACAACCACCGTTCCGCTTGAAGATACAGATTTGGAAAAGCTGGATAAACTTGTAGAAGCACTGGAAGCTAATGAGGATGTGCAGGAAGTTGTCACGAATGCCGAATAATCTCTATGTAATTTAAAAAGATCTTAGCGGTTGAAACATGATAAATCTGGCTAGAAACAAGGCTTTCCTTATGTAATGACTAAGTTCTGAAGGTATATGAAAAAACATTGGGAGAATCGCGCTCTAGAATTTCTAAAAAAGAGCCTAGAACCTCTTCCTCAAGAGCTTAACGAAATAGACTGGAAGATCGACTTCTCTGAAAAGGGGGATCGCATGGCAAGACACCTTTCTGCATTGGCCAATTATTCAGAAGGAGGATTCCTAGTTTTTGGTATTGACGACGAAGGGGAAAAGAAGGGTGTAGATTCAAAGTCCTGCATCGAAATTGTTAAAAAGATTGGGAATATCGTGAGGGAGGGTCTTGAACCGCCCATAGTAATGGACACCTCGATACTTGAGGTAGACAAAGCGAATCTTCTGTTTGTTTTTATAAAAGAATCCGATACCAAACCCGTCCATTTGAGAGGAAACTCCATCTACGAAGCCTACACTCGTTCTGCTGGACAGACCCGTAAACTAACAAAACAGGAAGTGGCACGGATAATTTCGAGTTCAACCGGACTAACTTTCGAAACAAAGCTTGCCAGTAGTGCGATGCAAAAAGAGGAAATAGTGGCAAAGCTCGACTTTTCCATATATTTTGATTTGTTAAAGAAACCCCTCCCTTCATCAACAGATGCAATCATAGAAACACTTTTGGCGGATAAACTTATCAAAAGAGCGACTGATGGGTTTTATGTAACAAACCTGGGCGCAATTCTCCTTGCAAAACAAATAAGTGATTTTGAGGAACTAAAAAGACGAGCAGTTCGGGTTATTCAGTACAGAGGGAAAGATCGTTTGGAGAGGACGAAAGAAATAACTGGCCAAAAAGGATATGCCTCCGGCTTCGTGAGTCTAATCAACTACATAAGTGCCTTGCTTCCAACAAACGAACTTATAAAGGAGTCTTTGCGTCGAGAAACAAAACTCTACCCCAGCTTGTCGCTTCGTGAGCTAATTGCCAATGCTCTTATCCACCAGGACTTTGAAACTGTTGGCTCAGGCCCTGTTATTGAAATATTTGAAGACCGAATTGAAATAAGAAATCCGGGTAAACCGCTCGTTAAGACTGAGCGTTTTTTGGACTACCCCCCTCGCTCAAGAAATGAACACCTCGCCTCAATGATGAGGAGATTCGGGGTCTGTGAGGAATTGGGCACAGGAATCGACAAAATCGTTTCTCAATGTGAGATGTACCAGTTACCCGCACCAAATTTTGTGGTTGAAGATGATCATCTTATTGCCACGCTGTACGCCCCGAGAGTGTTGACGAAAATGAATAAGGCTGACCGGATACGAGCCTGCTATTTGCATGCCTGTCTTAAGCATGTCTCAAGTGAAGTAATGACGAATGCGAGCGTACGAACTCGATTCAAAATCTCCAAAGCAAATTACCCACTCGCTTCAAAAATAATCGCGGAGGCCTTGGAGGCAAAAGTAATAAAACAACGCGACCCGTCAAACAAATCACGGAAGCATGCCCAGTATGTACCAGTTTGGGCATAAAATCTGATATATATGCGCATTCTTGCCATTGACCCCGGATATGAACGTCTCGGTATTGCCGTACTGGAGAAGTTGCCGAAGCAGAAAGAAATACTGCTATATTCTTCGTGTGTGCGCACAGCGAAAGAACTTCCGCATGCGGAACGGCTGCTTAAAATAGCGGGAGAGGTTCGGAAAATAATTGATGAGTTTGAACCGGACTCATTTGCTATTGAAACGCTCTTTCTCGGTGTTAACCAAAAAACCGTTATGCCTGTCGCTGAAGCGCGGGGTGCGGTACTCGTGGAAGCGGCTCGGGCAGGACTAACCGTGTACGAATATACCCCTCTTCAGATTAAAATCGCGGTTACGGGATACGGGAGAAGCGAAAAACATCAGGTAACCGAGATGGTGAAGAAACTTATCCTACTTCCTTCTTTAAAGCGCCTTGATGATGAGTATGACGCTATTGCGGTGGGACTTACCTGTCTGGCGTCAGTAAAGCTAATCAACTAATCAGGGCGAATCTACAAACACCTGCTAATCCGAAACCGAAGCTGCCTCCTATTCGTTGGTGCTAGCAGATTAGTATCATTCGTAGATTAGTTTTACTCGACAGAGAGGATATCCACAGAGGGTGTCGCTTGCAAAAGTTTTGCGGTATTGATACATTCGGAGGCACATTAGCAATAAGTACGACTAAAGAATATGGATGACGACACGGTAACCCCAGTGCCAGCCCCAGAAGGAGCCGAGGGTGAAGGAGATGACAAAGAAATTGACTCGGATGTTCTGGAGGACACGTTTGACGACGTGGACCCTCTCTAACCTCGGAAACTTGAAGACCACTCGGGACGAGACACGAAACAAAAGCCGCCCTCTCAGGCGGCTTTTGTTATTTTATTTCAATAAACCGGTGTTTGCCGAGGCGGTACTTTCCGGCGGGGCCGGATTTGAGAAAGTCCTCGCCCATTTTGCTTTTTGTATCAAGATTGGTGACCGCCCCCTCACCGATAAGGCGGCGGAGGTCTGTCTTGGAGCTGACAATCTTTTCCGCGATAAGGGCATCGGCAACCTCCCTGCCAGAAAGCGATACCGATACAAATTCTTGCGGCTCCCCCTTCGAAAAGGTGCTTTCGAAGTTCTCCGCCGCTTTCAACGCCACTTCAGCTCCGTGATAGAGGGTTACTATTTCCTTCGCCAAGCGGATTTTGCTGTCTCGAGGGTTTCCCCCACCCTTCATCTCCTCCTCAATACGCTGTATTTCTGAAACAGAAACCTTTGTCGCCAAAAGAAAATACTTTCCGATAAGTTCGTCACGGACCGACATCACTTTGCCGAACATATCCCCCGGTTCATCAGTGATGTTGATGACGTTCCCCCATGAGGTGGACATTTTCCGCCCGTCTGTTCCCTCAAGCATTTGCCCAGTAAAGATATCTTGTTCCTGCTGTCCGTAATGTTTCTGAATAACCCTCCCCGCCTTTAAATTAAAAAGCTGGTCAAACCCACCGATCTCTATGTCTGCCTTCACGGCAACCGAGTCGTACCCTTGCATAAGCGGATAGAGAAACTCGCGGAAAGAAATCGGTTCTTCTTTGTCCATCCTGTCTTTGAAATTCCGCCGTTCCGTCATTTGTTGGATAGTGAATATATCCGCAAGCTTCGCAATTTCAGCAAACCCGAGTTTTGAAAGCCACGAGCTGTTGTACACGAACTCAGCCTGCTCAACATCAATAACTTTCCCGATAATTTTTTTGTAACTCTTTAGATTTTCTTTCACCGCTTCTTTCGTAAGCATCGGCCGTTTTTCGAGTTTGTCGGACGCATCACCGATTTGTGCGGTAAAATCGCCGACGATGAGCACTATCTTGTGCCCGAGCTCTTGAAATGCGCGCAACTTCCAAAGAATAGTCGCCCTCCCAATATGGATAGTTTTACCGGTAGGGTCAATGCCGAGCTTCACGCGAAGCTGTTTCCCGGACCGCAGTTTTTGAAGGAGAGACTCTTTTACAAATACATCCTCCACTCCTCTCGTCAGAAGCTCCTGTATTTTGGTTTCGTCGCTGGAAACCGCGGGCGTTTTGGTAAAAAATGACATGACTATACGGTACCATAATCAAACACTAAATTCTAATACCTGAATTCTAAACAAATTCCAAAGCCTAGAACTATAAAAGAAGATTACTTTTTGTTTAAAGTTTGGAGTTTATGGTTTGTTTCGTATTCAGAGTTTCGTATTTAGAATTTCCCCATTTGTGCTACCATTCTCTCAATGCATCGGCACCATAGACATCGGCGCCACCTGATCCGGAGCGTGGTGCTCCTTTCCCTCTCTGGAGGGCTTTTTGCGCTCGGCCTCCTCACGCTTTGGGTTTCCTCATGGAAACTCCCCGACCTCTCGGATTTTAGCGACCGGAAGGTGAGCGAGTCGACCAAGATTTATGACCGCACCGGCACGACTGTCCTCTACGACCTGCATAAGGGTGCCCAGAGGACTGTCGTCCCTTACAGCGAAATTTCCCGTAACGTCAAGAATGCAACGGTTGCTATCGAAGACAACGAGTTCTGGCAGCACAACGGCATCAGAATTAAGGCGATTTTTCGGGCCATCTTTGCCAACCTGAGCGAAGGAAATCTCCTCGGAGGCCAAGGGGGCTCGACCATCACCCAGCAGGTGGTAAAGAACTCGCTGCTTACCAACGAAAAGAAGCTTTCGCGCAAACTGAAGGAGTGGGTGCTTGCTCTCCGGCTGGAAAAAGCGTTCGACAAGGAAACCATTCTGTCTCTCTACCTAAACGAAATCCCGTACGGCGGAACACTCTATGGGATTGAAGAGGCTTCGCAAGCGTTCTTGGGAAAAAGCTCGCGCGACCTTTCGATTGCAGAGGCCGCATATATGGCGGCTCTCCCGAACGCGCCCACCTATTATTCGCCATACGGAAACCACAAAGATAAGCTGGCGGAGCGTAAAAACCTGGTGCTCCGCCGTATGCAGGAAGTTGGCTTCATCACCGAGGCCGAGTACGCGCACGCGAAGAAAGAGGTGGTCGCATTCAAACCGAACAGCGAAACCGGCATTCTCGCTCCCCACTTCGTCATTTACATCAGGCAATACCTCGAGGAGAAATACGGGCGTGAGGCTCTTGAAGAACAAGGATTCAAGGTGATCACAACACTTGATTACGATCTCCAAGCCATAGCGGAAAGCGTGGTGAAAAAATACGCGTTCCTCAACAAGGAAAAATTCGATGCGGAAAATGCGGCGCTCAGTGCCGTTGATCCGAAAACCGGACAGATTTTGGCTATGGTTGGTTCTCGCGACTATTTCGACAAGGAAATCGATGGGAACTTTAACGCGACAATCGCCTACCGACAACCGGGCTCAGCGTTCAAACCTTTCGTTTATGCCGCGGCTCTTGAGAAAGGATATACGCCTGAGACAGTCGTATTCGATCTCCCTACTGAGTTCTCTACCGAATGTAATCCTGACGGCACCCCTATCGTTCCTGAAAATGTTAAGAAGTGCTATAAACCTGAAAACTACGACGGAAAATATCGCGGCCCAATATCGCTCCGCGACGCGTTGGCGCAATCGGTAAACGTACCAGCAATTAAAGTCTTGTACCTTGCTGGCCTTAAAGAATCCCTCCGTTTGGCAAAAGATATGGGACTCACCACACTTGCTGATACAAATCGATATGGACTGACCTTAGTTCTCGGTGGTGGTGAAGTAAAACTCCTCGAACTAACTTCAGCCTACAGCGTATTCGCAATGGAAGGCATCCGACGAGAACCTAAAGGGATTCTTCGCATTGAAACAAAGGATGGCTCGGTGATAGAGGAATGGAAGGATATACCAGAACAGGTTCTTTCTGCTGAGACCTCAAGGAAGATAAGCGACATGCTTTCCGATAATAAAGCTCGAACTCCCGCTTTCAGTGCCACCTCCCCTTTGTACTTCCCAGGGCGTGATGTTGCCGCAAAAACCGGCACCACTAATGACTTCCGGGATGCTTGGATCGTTGGGTACGCACCTAACCTTGCCGTAGGTGCCTGGGCGGGAAATAACGACAACCGGCAGATGCATAAAGTCGCCGCGTACATCGTCGCGCCGATGTGGAACGAGTTTATGAACGAGGCGCTTAAACGCATTCCACAGGAATCGTTCCAGAAACCGGCCGAAACAGACACGTCGTCTCTCCCTCCCGTCCTGCGCGGTATCTGGCAAGGAAATCGCACCTATTTCGTGGACAAGCTTTCCGGAAAACGCGCGACGGAATTCACCCCGCCTTCTTCGCTTGAAGAGCGAGCGGTACGGGAAGTGCACTCAGTTCTGTACTGGATTGATAAAAATAATCCCACTGTTCCAAGGACGACCCCTCCGCAAAGCGACCCGCAGTTCGAGCGGTGGGAATATGCGGTCCGAAAATGGGTCGGGGAACAAGGTCTTGCCGACGAAACCGCCACATCTATCCCTACACAAACCGATGACATCCACTCTCCCGCATTTGCCCCGCACATCACCATACAAAATCCTATCGAAGGGTCGGTTTTGAGCAAAAAGGACTCAGTAACACTTCAGGCAACCGTTGAAGCCAGATTCCCTATTTCCCAGGTTCACTTCTTCGTCAACAACCTTTTTGTGGGTTCAAGCACGAAAGCGCCGTGGCAACTTAGTTTTACACCCGCTGACATTGAAAACACGCTCGCCTCGGATAACAACCTCACCGTGGTGGCGTATGACGTATTCCAAAACAGAGGAGAGGCCACTGTTTCCTTTACGGTTGTAGAATGACAACGCAGAGCGGTTTCTTGTGAGAATTTCGCCTTTTTGGGGTTTCCGCGGAACTCACGCGGAATGTTCTTTCACATCCCGTGTTCTTGTTCTGTATCGCTTCCGTGTCTACCTATTCATCGGCATCACAAGGTAGCGAAAAGAGGTGTCTCCAACCCCACCCATAAGGAGTGGTTTGTTTTCTCCTCCGAACCGGAGCGCGATACTGTCGCCATTGATTGTCTGCAAACAATCAGCAATATACCGATGATTGAAATTGCTTTGCATACTCGCTCCGGAAAGCGCCGCGGGGAGCGAGGATGCGCTTTCCCCGAACTCCCCGCTTCGCGCAGAGAGTTCGCACACTTTTTTCTTTGGGTCGAGGTGTAAGCGTATTTGATTGAACCTATCAGAAAAAAGAGTGGTGAGTTTCAATGCTGAAAGTAAATCTTCTTTCAAAACCACAGCTTCACTGGCAAACTCTTTCGGCATAATCTGCCGGTAGTCGGGAAACGACCCTTCGACAAGGCGCGAGGTGACAAGTATCCCCTCCCCTTCGATTGAAAGTTGTCCTTTTCCGATAGAAACACGGATTTCGTTTTTTTCTTCTTCAAGAATCCGAATAAGTTCCGCGACGTTCTTAATTGGAATAAGTATCGATGGGAACGAAACAGCTGTTTTTTTCAGCGGAACCCTCTTCTCCGCGAGACGGAATGAATCGGTTGCAACAAACACGAGTTCTTCGTTTTCGCTGTACAAATAGACACTCGAAAGTTCCGGCTTCAGATTTCCGAGAGCTCCTGCGTAATACACAGCTTTAAACCCTTTTAAGAGGAGGTGTGGGTCAATAGGAAAAGAAACCCCTTCTGCTTTCGGAATAGTAGGAAAATCCTCGCTTCCTCCGCCATTAAAGACCGCTTTCGCCCCTTCCGTTGAAACGGTTACTTTCCCCTCCTCAGCATTCAAAAATACCCCTTTCACCCCAACCAAATTACCTATAAAAGAAGAAAAAACTCCTCCCGGAACCGCAACAACCCCTTCTTTTTCAACCTTAACCGGTATGGTGTACTCCACACCCATTTCAAGATTGGTAGCTCTAACCGTTAAAGAACCTTTTTTTACGACAAGGAGGATATGAGACAGTATGGGAAGTGAAAGATGTTTCCCCGCAAGCCTTTGTGCTTTATTTACCACCACCTGCAGTTTATCCTTGATAGCTTCTATTTTCATCCTGTAGTGAAATTTCAGGTCGTTCGCCAGCGAACTATTCCGAAATTTCTGCTAAAACTAACATGCACTCCTTTTAATAGATAATAAATTATTTTTTGTTTAAAAGAAGTTTATTATTAAAGAAGGTGTGGATATGTTGATAATAATAAAAGATGATGTTCTGTATGGTTTTTTTAGTGAAGGATTCCTTTTTGTTTTGGGTATATCGATGTTTACAGCGCGTATTTATTTTTGTTTCTTCTCCCTCTCCACAGATCAAACACACAATATTCGCATTTTTCCACATACTTCTCCACAGGATTACCCACAGTTTTTTACAGAAGCGCGCGTATCTGGTTGATTTCTTGAAGTAGATTCGGGTCTTCGCGGATTTCGTTTTTAATCTTGTCGCATGAGTGAATGACGGTGGTGTGGTCGCGCCCCCCAAGCTTCTGCCCGATAAGAGGGAACGATATGTTGCAGTCCTCCCTTAAAATATACATCACAAGCTGTCGTGGCTTCACCACTTCCTTCCTGCGCGTTTTCTCGTAGATATGGTTCTCGTCAATGTTGTAAAAATCAGCGACGACTTTGGTGATATCCTTAATTGACAAGGCTTTTTTAGGTTTGCTCGTGTTTTTAAGGATTGCTTTGACCTCAAGCACCCCAAGGTCCCTTCCTTTCACCTGCGTTTGCATCATAATCGAATTTAGGATTCCTTCAAGTTCCCGGATATTCCCTTCAAGAGCCGCCGCAATATAGTCGGCAACATCGTCGTGGAGCTGGAATTTCATCATCCGAGCTTTTGATTTGAGAATAGAAACCCGCGATTCCCTGTCCGGAGGGGGGATGTCGACAATCATACCCGCAGCAAAACGGGATTTCAGGCGCTCTTCAAGATTTTGGATATAGTTCGGGTGCTTGTCGGACGAGAAAATGATTTGTTTGTTGCGCGCGTACAGGTCGTTGAAGAGGTGAAAGAGTTCCTCCTGGCTTTTCTCTTTGTTTGAGAAGAACTGGATATCATCCATAATCAGCACGTCGTACTGTCGGTATTTTTCCTTGAACTGGCTGATGCGACTCTGTTGCATCGATGTGACGAAATCCTGCGAGAATTTCTCCGAGGTGACGTAGAATGTCTTCTGCCCGGGGGACGCGCTTTTGATGTGATTCCCGATGGCTTGTATGAGATGTGTCTTCCCGTGTCCGGTGGAACCGTAAATAAAGAGAGGGTTGTAGGTGATACCTGGAGTCTTGATGATGGCGAGCGCGGCCGCATGGGCGAGTTCGTTGAAAGGACCAATCACAAAGGATTCGAATGTGTACCGAGGGTTCAAATTACTCTCCCTGTCCACGTAGTGGTCTTGGAGCGGAAGTTCGGGGGTCAGCGAAGGCATGCTTGTCTTAGCGTTCTGGAGCTCACGCTTCCGGATGTCATCCTTGGTAACTGTATATTCAAGAGCCCGCACCTGCTCGGAGAGGTTTCGGAGCGACCGCAAAATGAATTTATGATACTTATTGAGTAACCAATCTTTAACAAACGTATTGGGGACGGCGAGATACACCACCCCTTCCTCCACCCGGGCAATCGAAGTGTCCTTAAACCACGTAGTAAAATTGGCCTTCGACACCGAGAGTTCAATTTCCGTCAAAGCACTTTCCCAGAGTTGTTTGGTGTCATTCATAGAATAGCTTTTAGCTACTAGCTTTCAGCTTTTAGGAAAGAAGGTTCTTGCCCGAAAGCTAAAATCTGAAAGCTTACCGCTTCAGAGTGGTACTAGTATATACCGATACGAGAAATACAAAACTTGTAAAAATGAGTGCAGTATGTTAATAATGTGTGGACAGATTGGGGACAACCCAAAACGCGAACCGTATAACGAAAGAATTTTTTAACACGCCTTTTCGCTACACGCCACACAACTATGAGCTTCACCTATAAACCAAAAAGAAAGAAGCGAGCGAGGACTCACGGGTTTCGCTCTCGAATGGCAACCCCCGGAGGCAGGAAGGCGCTTTCTCGGAGGCGAGCGAAAGGACGAAAGAAGCTTACCGTTACGAGGAAGAAGGCGTCTTAATCAGCAGTAGCAAGCAATGCTTCCTAAAGCCAAGCGTTTTAAAACAGAGGATTTTAAAGAAATGCGGAAAATGCACACCGTGCACACTCCGCATTTTTTTATTCGTTTCTGCGAGGTTCCCTTAGGGCAAGAGAAGACCGCGGTCATTGTTTCCTCAAGTACATACAAAAAAGCGGTTGACCGAAACAAGCTCCGGCGGAGAATGTATCATTTGGTGGCGGAACACGCGAGCCTCCGGAGCGGAAAGGCGCTCTCTATCACCTTTAAGAAAGGAGCCCTCGGAATCCCATTCCGAGATATCGGGGCTGAACTACAAAGGGTTCTTGTCCGGAAGAGTCCGTAAACGAGCTCGGAAAGGCTTTGTTTGCGGAGCGCCCTCGACTGGGCTAGAATGAGGATATGTTCGCTCTGCTTAAGACGATTTTCTACGTCCCGCTCTACAACGGGCTTATTTTTTTGATTGGTGCCCTTCCTGGGTATTCGGTCGGAGTTGCCGTCATACTGTTTACTTTTCTCGTAAAGCTCCTCCTCTCCCCTCTCTCGCATAAGGCTGCGAAATTTCAGCTCGAGATGAAAATGCACGAAAAAGAGTTGAACAGGATCAAAGAACAATATAAAAACGATAAGCAAGCCCAAGGGAAAGCCATTCTCGACTTCTATCGAGAGAAGAAAATCAATCCGTTTGCGGCGATTCTCCCTCTTTTCATACAAATCCCGATTGTCATTTCCTTGTACTACGTATTTGCGCAAGGAGGTCTCCCTGCTGTGGACGGGGCGCTCTTGTACTCGTTCGTTTCCGTGCCGGTTCCGGACATGCATTTTTTGGGCATCAATATGCTCGAAAAGAGTCTGCTTCTCGCTGTACTCGCCGGAGTGTCGCAGTTTTTGCAGGCGCATTTCGCGATGCCCCCCGCTCCTCCCAAGTCTGAAACGCCCTCGCTCGGTAACGATTTGGCGCGGAGTATGCATTTGCAAATGAAGTACTTTCTGCCGGTATTTATGGGGTTCGTTTCCTACGCCGTGTCGGGGGCAGTTGCACTTTATTTTATAACCAGTAGTCTGTTTACCATCGCGCAGGAGGTGGTGGTGAGGCGTTCCCTCGCGAAGACGCATGCGCAAAACCCCCAGGCATAACCAAACCAGCCATGACCACGGAAGACATCAAACAACTGATAGAGACGATGCTGAAACATATGCAAATTGCCTATGAGTCTGTTGAGGTTGGGGATTCAGACGGGCGAGAGCGGTTTGCCGTCAAAACAAGCGACTCGCACCTGCTTATCGGGGCTAAGGGAGCCAATCTTTCCGCGTTCAACCATCTGGTCAAGAAGATGGTTGCCTCAAAAACACCCGCTGAAAAAGTGAAGGCGGAAGGAGACGAACGAGAGAAATCATTCTTTATCGATGTGAACGGATATCAAGAATTGGCGCTCGAAAACATTAAAAACGTGGCCAAGATTATGGGTGACCGAGCCCGTTCGTTCAAAACAAGCGTGGAGCTCGAACCGATGTCCAGTTACGAGAGGATGGTCGTTCACTCCTTTTTTCAAGACACAAAAGACATAAAGACCGAGTCTGTCGGCGACGGCGAACAACGCCGAGTGGTGATTAAATACGTAGAAGAACAGACACTAGGAAACTAGGTTTTGGGCGCTAGGTCAGACTAGGCTCACCCCTCCTTCCTGTCATTCCCGCTTACGAGGGAATGACAGGAAAGCAATTTTTCATACAAAGCCGTGAGTCTAATCTTTCAGCCGGAGACTCCACAGAGCGTCCGTATTTCGGTCGGTGAAGATGAGATAGCTCTCATCCTCACTTACCAGCAGTTTTTCGGCGTCGAGTTCAATGTTCTTTTCCGTTTTCGGGTTGACCAAGAGGTGGACGTTTCCGGTAAGCGCGTTAACGCTCCACAGCTCGTCCGAAAAACTAAGGAGTCCTTGGTACCGTTCGTCAGGATAAATGCCCGGGGGAATTTCTTTCGGGACACCGCAATAGAGCACTGACCCCGTTTTGTTCCACACGCACTTGTCGGTGAGCGTGACAAACGGAAGGGCGCGGATATCCCTCGATGTTTTTTCAAAAAGTGAAAAGGTAAAGCTCTTGTCGGTAGAGGTGTTAAAGGCGATAAACGCGCCTGTGGGAGACGGAAGCGCAAGAAATCCCGAAAGGCCGGCAAGGACACGCTCCACACCTCCGGTTGAAGGATTTACATACAGGAGCAAGCCGGGAGCAAACGCCGAAGGGGCGCTCAGAAGCGCAACGGTGTCGCCTTTAATCCACCGCGCCGTCCATTCGCGGAGCGGAGAGCGCCATACCTCCTGTCTCCCTCCACCTGCCATATCGGAAACAATACCAACCGAGCGCTCATTTTCTTCCCGCAGGGAAAAAACCTTTGTACCATCTGGCGAAACCGCAAGGCTGGTGATGTCTCTCGGCAAAAAACTTCCCGCGAGCTCCCCTTCCCCCGCTACGGCTCCTTGTTCACGGATAGTTGTTGAAAACGTCTCGACAGTCTCCTCATCTTTTTGGAGGTAACGGAGTATGACACCCGTGCCGGAACTTCGCCAGAGAGCCTCGTAGACCTTTGGGATGGTGGTATTGGTGAGTCGCTCGGGAGTTCCTTCCGCGAGACCTACTTCATAGACATTTCCGAGTGCGGTATCGACAAGTCGGGCAACCAAATTCCCGTTTCGCTTCCCTATCACCGCTCCGGCCTGGGGCTCTTTGTAGAGTAGGCGCAAACGAGGCTGTTTTTCGTCCGGCAACACGGTCGTCTTTCCGGTATCCTCGGGTGGAAATGCATTGTCGTCGGTCTTTGGGAATGTCCCGCCTCCGGGGACCGGTTCTCTTTCGCGGTTAAACCAGAAATAGAAGAATAACGCCACCCCGATGATAAGGAGCAGAGCAACGCTTATGATGATTAAGGTTTTTTTACGGGACATACCTATCAGTTAACGCTATTTGTCTCAACACACCTATTCCGGTTTATTACTGCCTGGCTTTCGGTGGGTGGAATCATAAGGTGTGTCGCGGGATTCTTATAGCCGGGAGTGATCGCAGGAGTATCAGGTGTAGTGTTGTATTGTTTGTTGCATAGCACGCTAACCGCGTCGTTCGCTTTGGTTACCAAGGAAGCTATCGCTTCCGTTGTGTTTTGCGTCTCTACGCCTCTCGGGTCGGTTGCGACATCCCCACCCGTTTCTTCCAAAGCAGCGATATATCCTCCCACTCGCTCTTTGAGGAACGACGCGCTCGATTCCGGATTTCCGCTACCAACAGAACCCTTCGCAATAACAGTGTCACCAGGCAACATAGAATTGTGCACCTGTGTGTCAATCGTGCTGACTGCCAGGTGGTAGCTTCTGGTGTTGTCGGCGATTTTCTGATGTTTGTCGGATTCGGCAACCGCTTGGTCGAGAATTTGGTTTTCTCCCGCCGTGAGCCCAACTCCGTCAGGCACCTGTTCCCCTTGTGAAGCAAGGTCAGCCGCCTGTTCCCGTCTCCTTACCAGGGCTTGAATTGCTGGGTCATCGAAAATCTTTCTCGCCACGGCATCTTCACTGGTAGCCCTGGTATTTGCATCTCTTGTGTTTTGGATAACCTCTCCCATCAACTGTTTGTATATCTCTGTCCGCGCGGAAGCGTCACTCAGAGACGAAAGTTGGCTAAACAACCCCTTCGTCACGGAGATTCTCGGTAACGCAAGCGAAAGGTTGAGGTCTCGTCCGAGCTGGGGGTTGATTTGGTTCATTAGAATGTACGAGGAGTAAACGATAAGGAGTCCTCCGAGTGCATGCAAAATCTTCGTCTTCCCCTCGCTGTGGCCGAGAATCGAGTCGGTGAAGAGAAGCGTGAACCCCCCGCTGACGATAGAGAAAACGGCGAAGAGACCGGCAAGTGCAACGCCAAGCATATACACTCCGCGCAGGTATCTTCCGAGATTCGGCACGGTGGTGGGGAGGCAGTGGGTTTTTTTCGCTGCGATATCCTCCGGAGCGCAGTCGCCGGTAAACGGTAGTGGCGTGAGCGGGATGTAATTAAGTGTCGGAACCGCGGTTTTGTAGTTTGCCTGCGCGAAGACCACAACCATTTGCATGGAGAAAAAGAGAGTCGAGATTGAAAGAAGCAAAAGTATTTTTGATGCGGATTTCATAGTGTGGTGTATTACGGCACCGATGTCACTGGTGTTTCAGGCGCAGCGCTACGGAGGCGTTCTGGGAAGGTAATCGTTGTCTGTGCCCTTCCCGCCTGGAACATATGCTGGTCCTCTTGCGCGGTCACCGACACTGCCGACTCCCCCGCTTCATCTCCCGCCCGTCGCAGTGTTATGGAACTCCCTTTCTCCGAGGGACGTGTCTCGAAGTTCAGACTCCATTCGTATAGTAGATTGTATGCCGACCGTGTGCTTGATTCGAAGAAGTACGGAACCGCGGTAAGCAAAAGTTCTTCGGTCCCGAGCGTCATTCTCTCGCCGATGGCGTGATTGAAACGGAGGCCGAGCCTGGGGTGATTTTCGTAGAGAAGCAAAAGCGGGGCCTGTGCCACAACCGTTTGACTTGCTTCGGCAACAAGCGTCTTGTCGAGACTGGTGACAACCAGGCTTACGTCAACCGGCCGTATCGGCACTTTTCCGCGAAAGACAAAAGTGTCTTTTCCCACCCCCGATGATGAAACAACAGGCTCCCCATTTTCACTCCAGGTATAAATAAGGTCGCGCGGGTTGATTGTCACCCCGTTTTCTTTGACGAACGAAGGGAGCGCGACAACAGTGGCGCGTCCTTGATAAGGAGCCAGAGCTTTTCCCCGGTAAAAAGGAGGTACATACCCTTCGCTTTGCCAGAGCAAAGTCACTTCGGCTGGACGAATGCGGAATTCTTTGGTTGCTGAGAGACCCTCTCTTGTTCGTACCTGCGCCACGATTTTGACCGTCTTCCCTGCCGGCCCCGCGTTCACCGTAATTCCTCTCTCCCCTCCCGTGGAAACCACTTGGTCGTTCACCACCCAGATGATACTCGAGGAGCTAAGGTCTATCGAGTAGCTCTCAAGCGAAACGGATACCGTATCGAAAGGCGCCGGACGCTCCGGGCGTATGATGAACTGGATAGGGTCACCGACTCCAGTGAACTGTGCACTCGCGAAGAAAGGGGTGCTGCCAAAAAGCACCAGAAGCACGCACAGATGGAGAAGACCTCTCGCAGGATTCATAGGACTATTATATAGCACGAAGCGAAAAAGCTTGTGTGCATAGACTCTATTTCTTTGTGTTACGAAACTCGTATCTTTTCATTCCTGCGATGGAGCAGAAGCGCAGTAAGCTGTAGTCGTAGACTAAAGCAGGAATCCAGAAAAGACAGCCAAGAGCCTAGATTCCCCTCTCCGCTGGAATGACAGCCAAAAAGGAAAGGTGGACACTGTCTAAATCGGACCAAATCCCTCTTTCGAGGCTTTCGCCCCCGCTTCGGCCATTCCACCTTCCTTTGGTTCGTCAGACGGCTGTTCCTCGCCGGATGACTGCGAGGTGACTTTTAGGCGACTCGACACCTCTTCTTTTAGAGTATTCTGAAACGTACTTCTTCCATGTTCAAGGGCTTGCTTAACACCAGACGAATTGAATTTACCCTTTTTCGTCGCCTTGCCGAGCATTTCGGCGGCCTCAAGAAAGAGCTTCACATACTTGTTTTCATGAAAGTGAGCGAGAAGGACGAAAATGATGGTGAAGGGAATATAAGGAACGACGATTTCAAGGATTTCACCGATACTTCCGCGGAAGATAAGCTTTCTTATCCACTTAATCTGTACGCTTTTTATGCCAGCACGGGCCACTTTACTCACCCTGCCCCATATCCATATGAATATAATCAGTGAAGTGATTAAGGTAAACGAAATAGTCAAGGCACGGATAGAAAATGTAGCTATGAGACCTATAAGGGTGAGTCCAGCGGTATCTCCGGGAACGGCAAAGATGTCTATGATATCCTTCATAAGCGCCATCAGGAAAATGAGTATCGGAAACGGCGGATAATCAGGCTTGTGAAGGCGAAGCATCGGTAATTCCGAATCCGTAATCTCTAGCCCCTGTTTCTTGAACAGCTCTTTAATACCTTGGATGGCTCCTCTCTCGAGCACCCCACGGTTCGGCCTGTTTTGTTGTGATGGAGTCATTATGGTGAAGAAGCTTCCTAACTGCTTAGCTTGTCAGGGGAAGGCCGGTGAAGTTTTTGCTTCCTTAAAAAGCTAGGAAGCTACAAGGCTAGCAAGCTACTTCCCTTCCGCGGCTTTGAGCTCCGCTTTCGCCGCTTTGATGGAAAGAAGTTGGGACGGGTCGGAGGTAATAATCTGGTCTTCCGTGTAGGAAGCGATGATTTTAACCGCCACGTGCTTTAATCCGACGAAGAAGAGTCCCTCCCCCACATCGGATTCAAGCAACAGATACTTTTCTTCGTCCGTAAGGTTGAAAATCGTCTGCAGTTTGTCGACCACGGTCGGCGACTGCTTCAGGAGCATCTGCATCGAGGAGTTAGTAAGAATTGGGAGCCCGTATGGTGATTTGAGGAAGTCGTCCACGTCCTGCGTGATGGTGGAAAGTCCCAAGTAATATTTACGGCCTCTCTTCGCGAGTCCGAGGAGGAATGAAGCGGTATCATCCGATTTCATCATCCACCACGCTTCGTCAATCACCATCAGGCGTTTCTTCAGCTCTTTCCGGATGGAGTTCCAGATGAAGTGCATCACGATATACATCGCGGCGGGTTTGAGCTCATCTTCCATATCGCGGAGCGAGAAGACAATGAAGTTCGCGTTGATATCGACGTTCGACGGCTGGTTGATGAACCCGGACCACGTGCCGTGCGTGTACTTGGACAAGCGCTGCACCAGCGATTCGGCTCCTTGCATACCGGCGAGTATGAGCTCGAAGTCCGAAAGAAGCGGAGGCTCAATCTTCGAGAAATCCGAATCGGGAGTAATGTCCTTCAGCGCGTAGGTTTCACTTATGGCACGGTCGATAAGGGCGTCCTCTTCGGCGGTGAGGCCCCCGAGGAGAATTCTGAATAGCCCGACAAGGTTGATGATGTTGGAACGAAGGACGTCAGCCGCCGATTCGTCCTCCCGCGGAGCCGCAAGTTCGAACGGATTGATATGGTGTTCGGAATTGAGTGAGATATTGAAGTATTTCCCTCCAGTCGCTTCCGCGAGGTACTCGTATTCGCGTTCGGGGTCGATGACAATCACGTCAGAGCCGAACATCAGCGAGCGCAAAATCTCGAGCTTGGTCATATAGCTTTTTCCGGAACCCGATTTGGCAAGCGTGATAGAGTTGTAGTTTTCGAGGCTAAATCTGTCAAACAGAATCAGCGACGAGTTGTGTCGGTTGATACCGTAGAGTATTCCTTTGTTCGATGTCAGGTCGAACGATACGAATGGGAATACACTGGAAAGAGGAGAGGAATTAAGCTTGGAGTGCACGAAAAGCTCGTCATTGCCGAGAGGTGATGTACTTCTGAAACCCTGCTCCTGCTGAAAGAGCGCTGGTTTAATAATGACGAGTTTACTTTCGAGAATGGAACGCATCTCGCTCTCGATTTTGTCGAGTTCGTCCTCGGTAGAGCCGTAGATGGTAAGGTAAATGCCGACATCGAACAGTTTTTCCTGCGCCTGCATCAAATCGTCCCGCAGTTTCTCGAGGTCTTGGTAGGCGGTTTCAAGCATCGGGTCGCGCACTAACCCCTTCTTCTCCCTGTCGGACATTTGGCTTTGCACTTCGGCGACTTTCTTCTGAAATTGTTTCAGCACCTTCGCGGTATCCACTGGGTGGATGAAAATGCTGATATCAAACACTTTATCGAGGTTCACGATTGGCGCGAACCATCCTTCAGTGAGATATCGGGGGTAGGAAATAACGAAAAACGTCCTCGTCACCGTTCCGCTGACATTCAGCGACTTCGGGGAAACTTTAAGCGCGGCGGGGGCAATCACGTCCTGGAGTTCCAACGTACCGGATTGGTAAATCTGCTCCGGCAAGAACTCCGCGATGTCCGCTTCTTTCTTTTTTGGTTGTAAAAAACTGAAGAATCCCATACTTATGTTTCTTGAACCGCTTTTTCCGTGTCTCCGGGGTTGAACAGCTGGTAAAAGAGGTCGATAACTTCTTCAGTGCCGAGCTGGGCCACGCGGACGCCGGTGCGGATAAGCCCCTGTTCGACAACCGACACGCGCTGTTCAAGTTGGGTTTTGTGTTCGTCGAACCCTCCATGCTTACCTGAGGAACCCTCTTGTTTCTGTGTATCAGTGCTCTTCTTCAGGTGCAGCGAGAGCCCCCCTATCCCCGACGACATCTGCACAATCGCGGGCGAATACGGAACCACAACGAAGAATATCTTGTTCATGATATTCGTCCCCTCCGTGAACTTTTTGACGAAACCGATGTACTCCTGTGTCTGGAGCTTCAGGAGCTCATTCTTCTGCCCCTTCGCCCGTTCTTCGAGCAAGAGAACGTACGGTTTGATGTCGAACCTGCGAGACTGCACGACAATCTGCACCGAGAAATCGAGCGAATTCAGGAAATTCTGAAACTGTGAGATAATTGCCGCCTGATTTTCTTCAGACTTCAGTGCGAAGTTGATGGAAGAAGCCATAAGTACGGCGCGGAGCCCACCGTCCTTCAGTATGACGATGCCGTCCCGTACCTCCTTTATTTTGACAAATTCTTGTGAAGCTCGAGCTGCAACAACCATATGGCATAGTATATCAGACCTATCTGTTTTTGACGTTTTGATTGATGTCGAGCGCCCAGGTCAGGTCTTTCAGTTTACTGTTCGAAAGCGAAGGAACAGCTCCTGCACTGTTTCCGAACTCTTTTGCCGCATCGCTCGGGGTCATTTTCCTCGGAACGCGCTTCCAAAGGTATAAACGGCTCGAGAGAGCGTACATAATTGCCGCCTGCACCATAAAGATGAACGGTTTTCCGTTCGGTTTTGCGAAAGCGAGAAGAAGGACGAAGAGCGCAATCGGAGCAATGATGAAAATAGCAATGTAAAACGGCAGGAAATGGTACACGATGTACACCATCCCTCCTCCGCCAACGAGATAGATAAATTGCTTTATCGTAAACGGGCCGAGTATCTTGTCCTCGATATTGATGAATTGTGGGACTTGGAAACGCATAAGAGAAGGTTCTAGCTTTTAGCTGGTAGCTTCTAGTTTAGAGATAAGAGAATTGAGCATTTTCATCACTTCAGTAAGCAAGTCCCCAACTTCCGAATACGGGAGACCGGAAGTCTTTGTTATCCGTTTTGCGATCTCAATCTGGGTTTCAAGTTCCGCAGCGGAACCGAGCGCAATATGAAGGAAGTTACAGAAATCCTTTTTAGTGCTTCGACACCGCCCCTCGGCAATATTCGAGGGAATGGAGACCCCCGCTCGTCGCATCTGCGAAGTGAGTGCGTACCTCTCCTCGTTCGGGAACTTCTCAGTCAATTCATACACAAGCACAGAGAGAGTTACCCCCTTCTGCCATACGATAAGGTCTTTATAGGATTTTGTGATGCTCGTGCCCATAGTGTCTTCGATTCAGTCTTACCAGAAGCTAGAACCTGAAAGCTAGAAGCTACTGCAAAGGTTCTCTATACGGGTCGGTCGTGTACCGCTTTTCCTCTTTCGGTACGGACAT
>SIBZ01000013.1 GCA_009694955.1 Candidatus Tayloriibacteriota bacterium
CGAGTCTATGAAGGTATTGCCAAGCCCGGTATGCAGGTTTTCGTGCGGAATCAAAAAGGTGAAGTACGTTCCGGCAAAATTCTGAAATTGTTCACCTGGAAGGGGATGGAAAGACTGGAAGCGTCTGAAGTGCAAGCGGGTGATATCACACTCATTGCCGGTCTTACCGATATTGAAATCGGAGAAACTATCTCAACCGAAGAAAGCACGGTAGCGCTTCCCCTTATCGCTATTGATGAACCAACGATTGAACTTCAATTTTTGATTAACACTTCTCCGTTTGGAGGACAAGATGGTAAGTACGTCACCTCGCGTCAAATCCGCGAGTACCTCGAGCGTGAACTTGAAGTAAACGTAGGACTTAAGGTTGATTTTTCGTCGAATGAATATTTTAAGGTGCTTGGGCGCGGAGAGCTCCACGTCGCTATTTTGCTTGAAAATATGCGCCGAGCAGGCTATGAGGTGCAGGTATCACAGCCTCAGGTCATTATCCGTATGGAGAATGGAGTGAAGCAGGAACCGTTTGAAGAAGTTATCATAGACACACCTGCGGAATATCAAGGTGTCGTTATCGACAAGCTTGGCCGTCGTGCATTTCAAATAATGGATATTAAAGAGCACGCCGGCAGTATCCGTCTCACCCTCGAAGGACCGACTCGGGGAATACTCGGCTACCGGAATCAATTTATCATTGATACACGAGGCGAAGGTATTATGTCCTCGCGTGTCGTCGGCTTCAAGCCGTACGCGGGCGAAATACAGAAGCGTGTCGTCGGCTCTATGATTTCTATGGCGACAGGGAAGGCACTCGGCTACGCACTTTGGGGTTTTCAAGAGCGTGGTGTTCTCTATATCGGCCCCGGCACACCTGTCTATGAGGGGATGGTTATCGGTAATACGTCTAAGGGAGAGCAAATGGAGGTGAACCCAACCAAAGGAAAACAACTTACGAACGTCCGCGCGTCCGGAACCGACGAGGCGATTGACCTCGTACCTGCGTATGAAATTACGATTGAACGTGGGCTTGAAGTGATGGCTGAAGACGAGTATCTGGAAATTACTCCGAAAAATGTTCGTCTCCGGAAGCAATATTTGACCGATATTGACCGAGCGCGAGCAAAGAGAAAAGATGGAGTGAAATAGCATCCGCTCTTTCCTCCTCCCCTCAGTTGAGGGGAGGTTAGGGAGGGGTGATGTTTCTGTTATCAGCACCACCCCGTCTCGCAGACTCGACACCCCTCCTCATCTGAGGAGGGGAAGCAGACCTACGAAGTTAAAGCCTCGGCTCGGTTCACTCTTGTCAGTCCCCACACGGCGACAAGGAGCAAGAGCATACCGGCAATTTGCATCGGGGCAAGAAATACGCCGATGGTGGCGGAATTCACGATGACCGCGAGAAACGGGAAGCCGAGCTCGGCAATACTTGCGATGGAGGCCTTTGTATGAGAAAGCCCGTGATAATACAGAAAGAGAGAAATAAAACCCGAAACAAGAGAGATGATGACGAGGAATAGGATGTCTTTTGACGTAAGCGACTGAATCGAGTCGGCGATGTTTTTCGGCGTATTCCACACCATAAGGAAAATAAATGCGGTAAGAAGCCGGAGCGATGCAACCGTTTTGAAGCTGACAGTCGCGAGAATCCCGCGTCCGAGCACCGTCCCCGCGCCCCAGAGTGCCGCCGCACCAAGGGCACAGAGCACACCAATCGTATTTGGACTCCAGATTTCTCCGCTGTAGAGTTCGGGTTTCAGGCCGGGGAACGAAACGATATACGCGCCGAGAAGCGCAAGAAGCGCCCATGACCAGAATCGCTTTCCTGTCCGTTCACCGAGGAAGGTGACGGCGAGGCTAATCGCAATCAAAGGTTGCAGTTTTTGGAGAACTATTGCAACCGATGGATTTACGTACGAAAAAGATTCGGTGAACAGAATGGTCGCAAACGCAGACGCTCCGATGCCGATGCCAAGAAGCGTGAGCCACTGTTTCCAGTTAAGGCTTCGGATTTCCTGCCAGTTCAGAAAGATAAACGGCAAAACAATAAGCGAGTTAATCAAATGCTCGACAAGAACGATAAAACTTGGTGAGAGTGTTTGTGCCAAATGAAACCGGAACGGCGCGTCACTCGCCCACAGCATCGCGGCGATGAAGATAAGAAAAGGCCCCCACTTTGTCATTTTCTGCTCGGAAATCTGCATCGGGGTATCATAGCATACTTGGTTGAACTCAGTTTAATAATTTCCGTAACGGTTAAGACTGTTTCTTGATTCTATGTAGGCCTCAAAAGGTGGGCCTTTTTTTTATATATAGATTGAAGTGTGGTTACTTATGGAACGACGCTGTATGTATACCTCAAATTAAAAGTAGGTTAGTATTATGAGAATGGAAGAGACTCCGAGAGACATCGCTGCAAATTCCACCCCCTCTGTATCTCCCCCTCAAAGAGAGGGAGAGGAAAAGAGAGGAAAGGAGGAATTAAAGCACTGGTACTTGAAACGCGAATTTAAAATTGGCGTTGGTGTCCTTGTTGCGCTTGGAATCGCGGGATTGCTTATATTCTCACTCCTTGGAATAGAACGGGGAACTCCCCGCGGAGTTGCCGAGGAAACCTACACGCTTGTCCGTGACAAAATCTCTCAGAGTGCTTCTATCGCTCTTGCACTTCCAAAAGGCACTGCGCTTTCACCTGCGGAAGCGGTAGAAAAGGTGAAGTTTGAACCCTCCATTGAGGGTGCGTGGACCGCAGGAGGAAACGCGCAGGAGTTGTTTTTCGAGCCGAAAAAGAAGCTGACTTCCGGCAACTATTACACCGTCTCGCTCGAGACGGCGGAAGGTACACTTTCAAAAGATTTTTTGGTGGATGAAGACCCCGCGATTCTTTCCATTTTCCCGCGAGCGAAAACCGAGACTCCCGAAAACAGCGAAATCACCATCGTCTTCAATCGGCCAATGGTTCCACTTACGACGCTCGACACGCTCGATACGAAGAATATTCCGGTTGAAATCACTCCGCCGACCAAGGGTAAGTGGAAATGGCTCAGCACACGCAATCTCCAGTTTATTCCCGTGACACATCTCGTTCGTTCCTCAACCTATACCGTTAAGGTGTTGGATGGGCTTATGTCGGTTGACGGTCTCCCCGTAAAGGGCGCAACGCACACGTTTACGACACGGCAACTCAGGTTTGATGGCGATTTTGCAGAGCAAACAACTTTTACCGAGGATACAGTACCGGCACTCCCTGGTGCTTCATCGTACCCGCTAACGATTACAAAAGGAGGAGTGAGGATTCCTGCGAACGCTTCCGTAAACTACCCGCAAATTCTTTCAAGCCAGCCGGTGCTTATCCGCTTCAATCAACCCGTCGACCTCGAGCGGACCAAGACGGAAATCAAAGTGAAATCGGGAGAAGCGAACACTCCGAATGTTCCGGTCACCGTCGAATACGGAACGCGGACCCTCTATGAAGATGGGCAGGAAAAGGAGTATACCGACAAATCGGTGCTTGCAGTCTTTGGAACAGCGGACCGTTTCGGTAGAAAAAAACTGTGGGATTTCCAGACGTCATACATACTCTCGATTGGCAAAGCATTCCCGCTTGAGGGCAACCTCGAGCTTACCGAAAGCCGTCTCGCGACGTTTTTCGTGCCGGAAGTGATTGAGAATATCACAGCGACGTCGCCACGCTCGCAAAACGTAAGCCAAGATGTCTTCGATCCGATGGGGAAACTCCTCGTGCATTTCTATGAGGAAGTGGACAAGGGTTCGACCTCAATCGACGCTCCTCACCTGAAATCCGTCGAATATGGCGAACGGTGCAAACGCGACGAATTTGGCAATGATATCTATGTAAAAGGCGAGTGCGAAAAGGAGGCCAATAAGAATGTGCTCGTTCTTACGTTCGCGAGCGACGCGTTCGTCAATGGTGAGGAAATACCGCTTACGTTCGAAAAAATCGTCAACGCACAGGGTATCTCGCTCATTCAGAACGCGATTCGAAAGACGGTAACCACATTCCCCAAGCTCGCCATCTTGCGTACGTCTCCTGATTCCGGCACAAAGTCGGCCGGACTTACGGAACTGCGCATCTGTTCCAACACTCCGCTTCCGATGCCGGACGAAAAAGAGTTTTACACTAAGGTGAAATCGAATATTTCCTTCGGTAAGTGGAATTGGAACGGACCGTATCGTATTACACAGCCGTACTCGGGAAGCCCATGTAAGACGGGAGAATTCGAGAGTACACTTCGCTACGGCCTCATTCCGGAAGCGGATTACAAACTGAACCTAGCACTTCAGGATGATTTCGGGCAGTCCATTACCAAAGAACTTGCCTTTTCAAGCGGACCGATTGACCAGATGTACCGCCGGTTTACTGCTTTGCAGAAAGCGTACAATGTTACCTCTCCTGAGCGGACGAAACTTGTCTATGGCGTCGAAAATCTGGAGTACGTCAATCTGCATATTTGCAAGGCAAGCGCGGAAACAATGATACGGTATCTCGATTACGATTCCGCTCCAGGTCCGACGCTTCCAGGAGAAGGTCTTTCGTGCGTGCAGACATGGACAAAGCGGATTGAGCTCCCGAAGAAATACTGGACGGTCAACTTTTTTGAAGTAAATCTCAGCGACTATATCACGAATCCGCTCGGACACTATATCCTCACCTTCAGCCATCCGCAGTACCGTCGGAACATCTACGACTACCGGAAGGGAGTTGGCGAAACGAACGCGCTTGCCTTTGAGCGTTCGTTTCTTACGGTGACAAATCTTGCTGTGCAGGAAAAAAAGCTCGAAAGCGACGAATATGTGCAAGACGCGTACGCTCCGCTCACCGCAAAAGTACAGCTCCAAAGTAAGGGTAACCTCTACTGGGTCACGCATTTCGGCACGCTCGCGCCGGTTGCTGGAGCGAGGGTGGATTTGTACCGCAAAGGCGGTGGGTGGGCCTCCGGCGGGACGACCGACGTGGAGGGCATCGCACGTACGCCGGTAGCGATGCGTGCGACATCGGCTATTGTCACCTCGGGCGCGGACAGCGCGATTGTTTCAAGCCAGACAGACAAATTCCAGTGGGCGCTATCGCTCGCCTCGGCGCAGAGGACCTATGTGTACACCGACCGGCCGATATACCGTCCGAGCGAGGACGTGTTTATCAAAGGACTCTATCGCATCGGGTATGACGGAGAATATGAAATTCTGAGGGACCGTAAAGCGCCGATTGTCATTTACGACAGCCGAGGAGAGAAGGTGAGCGAGATCGAGGTGGATATTTCAGAAACCGGAACCTTTACGTCGAAATTCACGCTTGCAAAGAGTGCCCCGCTTGGTATGTACCATATCGAAACGCTCGGCGGTTTCGCAAATTTCGAAGTTGAAGAGTACGTACCATCGGCGTTCAAGGTTGAACTCAAAACGCCCAAGGAAGAATATATCGCGGGCGACAAACTGGAACTTTCGGTTGACGCGAATTACTATTTCGGCGTTCCGCTCGAAAAAGGCGACAGTGTCGAGTATTCGATACTCACGCAGGATTATTATTTCGACCGCTATAGCGATGGGTGGTTCCAGTTCGGTAAAGGATGGTATTACGGAAGGTACGGCGGGTATGGCGACCGATTCCTTCTTCGTGGCAAGACGACGGTCAACGAGAAAGGAAAAGCAGTCATCGAACAACCGCTTGATTTCGAGAAGTTTTTCAAGGAGACGGCGCAAAATGAAGGAAGCGCTGACCGGAGTAAAATCTTTTCGGTAAACGTTACGGTCAAAAACAAGCAGGGGCAGACGGTATCGGCGCAGAAGTCGCTGATTGTGCATCGCGGGGCGTTTTACCTCGGTTCGAATCTCGAGAACCGTTATTTCGGAAAGGGAGAGGAAAATAAGATACTCATTAAATCGGTGGATACGCAGGGGAAACCTGTCGGCGTCGGCGGTATCGAGGCTACGATATACAAAATCACGTGGGACTCGTTCAAACGGCAGGAAGTGGACGGGCGGTTCTATTACCACTCGGAAGAAAAGCGCGAAGTGGTGAAGACATTTAAGATGCGTACGAATTCGTCGGGAGACGACGAAACGGCATTTACTGTCGATACCGCCGGACAGTACGAACTTGAAGTTGGCGCCTCGGATGCCGGTGACAACAAGGTGATGTCGGTGCTTGATTTCTATGTGTATGGCGATGGCGTTGTTTCTTTCAAACCGACGAATAATGAAACGCTCGAACTTGCCGTTGACCGCAGTACGCTAAAAGTAGGAGAGACGGCGAATGTGATTATCAAATCTCCGTTCGAGCAAGGCAAGGCACTCCTTACCATAGAGCGCGGACGGATATTTGAGTACCGCATCATCGATGTGACGCAAAGCCTCGTGCATATTCCGGTAAAGATGGAGAGTATCTATGCTCCCAATGTGTATTTGTCGGTTATACTTCTCTCGCCCCGTCCCGAGGTGAAGTACGGTCAAGTTCAATTCAGCATCGACACGGCTGAAAAAGAGCTGACCATAGGCGTTTCGTCGGATAAAAAGAATTATCTCCCGGGTGAAAAGGTAACACTTTCGATTGACACACAGGATGCAAATGGTAGACCGGTTCCCGCCGAGATTTCGGTTGCGGTAGCCGATATGAGCGTTCTCGCGCTGAAGGGTAATCCGAAGAAAAATCCTGTTACCTTCTTCTACGCGGGCTTTCCGCTCGGCGTTTCCACTGCGTCTAACATAAAAAATATACTCTACGAAACGGAAGTGCCAAAGGGTACGAAAGGTGGAGGCGGAGGCGACGACCTCGCTAAGAAAAAGAGAGGAGATTTCAGAAGTACGGCGCTGTGGCAGGGCGTGCTCCAGACAGATGCGAAAGGGAAGGCGAGCATTACCTTTACGCTTCCCGACAACCTGACCACGTGGCAAAGCGAAGTCGTAGGCATTACCAAAGATACAAAGGTCGGTGTCGGTTACTCCGAACTCGTGGCGCGAAAGGAAGTGATGTTGACCCCGCTTAAACCGAGGTTTATCGTATCCGGCGATACGTTTAAGCTTGGCGCGAAGGTATTCAACCAGTCTGCCGAAACGGTTCGGTTTAACATTAAAGCCGAGAGCGCAACGCTTGAATTTGCTGGCGCCAAGAACGCTTCCGAGAAAATCGGAGCGGGAGAGTCTGTTGCCGTATATTTCGACGTGAAGGCTCCCGAAGGATTGGAAACCGGAAGTCATACGTTTACGCTTTCTGCGGAGGGTGGCGACCTCTTAGATAGTGTCGAAGACAGGATTGCGATTAAAAAGAACGATACCTATGAGTCGGTTGCTACCGCGTTTTCTACTTCAAAGGATCGGGCGCGCGAATATGTATTTCTTCCCGAAAACGTCGTCCCCGACAAGGGGGCACTCACGCTCACCGCGAACTCGACACTTTCAATGTACATTACCGATGCCTTGAATTACTTGGTTTCGTTCCCGTACGGCTGTTCGGAGCAGATTGCGAGCAAGCTTTCCACGATTGCGATGATAAAACGCGCGCATATCGCGAAAGGGACACTCGACGCTTTCAGTAAGGTAACGGTGGAGTTCGACAGGCAGACATACACCCCTGATGAACTTATGGGTATCGGACTTTCCCGCATTTATGCGAATCAGGGGAGCGACGGAGGGTTTACCTACTATCCGGGTATGCGGACGAACTTCTATCTTTCGGTGCATGTCCTTAGCACCCTCGAAGACGCGCGGGAAGCCGGATACGCGGTAAAGCCCGAGGCACTCCGCTCAGCTTTCGAGTACGTAGGCAATGCCATCCTAAGTGAAGAACTTTTG
The DNA here is from genome assembly GCA_009694955.1 of Candidatus Tayloriibacteriota bacterium. Lineage (GTDB taxonomy): Bacteria > Patescibacteriota > Minisyncoccia > Phycocordibacterales > UBA10002 > UBA10002. Next base: position 7,804 of record SIBZ01000013.1, read on the forward strand.
AGGAAAGATCCTGACACGATTATCGTCGCGGGGTATGCGCTTGAACGGGCTTCGGCGCACCTCGGCCTCGCCAATCCGCTCCATGACAAACTTGTGCAGATAGCGGGAACTCGGAAATTCGTCCGCGAAACCGGTTCGAATCTTTCGCTCGGTACGCTCGTTCTCATTTTGTCGGGAAATACATACCCCGCATCGCTTCGCGACGAGGTACTTACGACACTGGAGAACAGACTGACGATTGATAGCCGAGGAGCGTTCCTGAAGCTTGGCGACCGCCGTGTAGTGTACGATTACTACGAAACGCCTATTAAGGACACGGCACTCCTTCTTCGCGCTTGGGTTTCTGCGAAAAAAGACCACGAGCTGACCGACAAGGTGCTTCGCTGGCTCCTGAAGAGTCGTTCAAAGGATGGTTCGTGGGGTTCGACCAACAACACGCTATCAGCCGTGGAGGCTTTCACCGAGTATATGAACTGGAAAAAGGAAGCTGATTCGAATTTCGAGCTTTCGGTGCTGGTGGATGGTGCACAGAAGAGCTCCTTTACATTCAGTAAGGCGTCACCGGATAAAACTGAAAAACTGGTTATTCCCGTCGCTGATATTTCGAAAGGTAGTATGCACCTTATCGATTTCATCAAGAAGAATTTGAACAGTCTCCCTAATACGTTCTACTACGATATGTCGCTTACCTATTTTCTGCCAATCGGTTCCGTACCCGCCCGCGACGAAGGATTCGTCGTTGAACGGAATCTGTACAAAGTGGATGATGTGAAGAGGCTTCAGCCGGTGATGGAAGCAAAAGCGGGGGAGGTGCTTCGCGGAGTCGTCCGGATTACCGTACCGAAGGAGCGCAGATTTGTCGGCATTGAGGACTTTATACCGGCCGGAACGGAGCTCGTGAATTTTAATCTCGCGACCGAGGACCAGTCATTACAAGATAGCTCAGAAAACGGAAGTTACGGCAAAGGTGTCGGTTATGCGGGAAGGAAAGGGCTCGCCTCGGTACTCGGCCTTGGCGGACCTTCGGAACTTCCCGATGAAGTGTATAGCGGAAAGGCACTTCTTCGTGAGCGCCTGTATCCGGATGCGACGGAAATGCATGATGACCGGCTCTTCTTGTTCAAGGAAACGCTTCCCGCGGGAGTCTATGACTATGAATACTACGTCCGCGCGCTCGTACCGGGAGTATTCCAGCATCTTCCTGCCGTTGTAAGCGAACTCTATTTCCCCGAAAACTTCGGCCGGACTCGAGGCGAGTATTTCATGGTGACGCAATAGATTTCGGTCTCGTCTTCCTCCCCTCCTTTCCAAGGAGGGGTTTGGGGGTGGTAGTCATCCCTCTATTTTTCTGTCATTCCCTTGAAAAAGGGAATCCAGTCGGACCCCCCCTCCTTTCTTTAGAGGGGAGAATTGAGGTAGGGTGATTGGAGGGTGACTCATACTGGAGATTCCTCTCTTCCAATGGTATGGTTATGGACATGAAAAAACTACTTTTCTATCCTCTCGCTCTCGCTATCACTTTGCTGATTGTCCCACAGATAACTCTGGCCGTCTGGTGGAAGCCTTCTACTTGGTTTAGAAGTAAGCCAGTTACCCATACTATTCAAACACAAAATTTAACTGCAACTACTACATTGGCAGGACAAAAGATCTCCGAAACAAACAAGCTGAAAGAGGAAACCGTTAAGGCATCAACAAAAGCTATTTCTGATAATTCCGCACTTATTCAAGCGGAGGTTCAAAAGCAGGTAAAAGCTGCACTAAAGGCCAAAGCCGATGAAGAGGCTCGGATTGCTCAACAAAAGGCGAACGAGCAAGCAAAAATTGATGCGGCTGTGAAAGCTGCATTGAAAAAACAAGCAACCCAACAAAAGATGGATGAACAAGCAAGGATTGACGCATCTGTAAGAGAAGCCTTAGATAAACAAACAGTTCAAACGCAACCATATGTACCGTCACAAGCATCAACGCCTCCTTACGTTCCACCTGCCACTTACACTCCTCCAATACCACCCTCGCCACCATCGAAAATACCTTTTGAATTTGATGTGCAGGCAACCGTAGAACCTAGCGGCGTTCAGGGTAGAAGTAGAATAGTTCGTTTTTCTATATCAAAACCATTCTATGCATGCATTTGGAGTGTGAGTATATGTGGTGTTCGCGGCTGTGAGGACTATAGCGTATCTCAAGATGGGGGGACTGTTCGCGACAGCGATACGATTGTAAGTGGGTATCTCAATAATGGAGGTTATAAATATGAAATTAGTTGTATCGGAAGAAGTAGCGATAATTACGATAATAACATGACGAGAAAAAGCGGATCATTTACGGTTTTGCGGTAGCTTTCCCGTAACTCTTAAAATAGGGAAATTTTTTATGTTTGTTAACATTCCAGACGAGGCATATAAATTTGAACCAATAGACTATCTAGCAAATGGTAAGAATTGTGTATATACAGCACAAATTCTAAAAGATGGGCCGGATAAGTTGAAAAAAAATTATCCTATGAGAGTTTTGTTGGTGCACGGCATTGAACTTTTATTACAGGCTTTTATTCTACATTTTGACAAAAGTAAGTTTATCAGAGTCCATGACATAAAAAAGCTCTACAGTCTCGCCGAGAAAATTGACAACTCGCTCAATCTCAATCTCCTAACCAACGACTTAAGTTGCGCTATAAACGATGTAGTTCTTGATTATTATTCAGACTCGGTCAAAGCACGGTACAAAAATAAGGATAGCTCGCTTAATTTTTCACTATTTTTGATTTTGAAGAAGTCACTCATTCAACCATTAGAAAAAGCTATACATTTATGAAAGTTACAATTGTAGAAAAAGGTAAAGACGACAATACAAAAACACAAAGGCGGGCAATAACTCCTTTCGGGATAAATGTGAAAATGTCTACAGTGATTCTGATCAATCGCTCATTACGAAAGAAATCTGTAAATACAAGGAATGGAACAATTCATCCATAGAAGAAAGGCAGAAGTATTTTTCAGAGATTGCAATAAAGATATGGAAGTTTGACTAGCAAATCATAGTCAAAAAAGCGAACCCTAAAACTTTTCACGAACATTGGCTGAACAGCTCATATAGCCTCTATATGAGCTGTTGGGGGCGAATAACGGTTGGAAAAAGCTTGACTTATACACAGGATATGCCTAGCATAGCTACACTTCTCTTATAAGATATAGGGTATAATATACACATATGGAAAACCCAACAATCGCTTTTTTGTTCGGTAGCAATTCTAATATCTCTCCAGAAGAGAAAGCTCGTGTAATAGGCGAGTTAGAGAAAATTGGAAGTATGCTCACATTTAAAATTTATAAAAACGAAGAGGGCTGGACTGCACAATGCAATGAGAAGAGTGGCATAATTGCTGGGGGTACTAACATTAACCCTGCCAAATCTGAAATTGAGTCACAAATTCGGGAATCGATCTTCTCTGCATTTAATGTTGAAGCTAAAGAAAGCCCATATTTTACTTTTGCCGACGCAAAGGATGAAGATTTGTCGTCATCTTCGCGGGCCAAAAGCTTCGCTTAGCTTTTTAATTGCGGATAGGTTTTTCTAATCCAGGTCTTTATGGCAAACAATATACAGCGCAAAGACCTGTTTCAAGGGCTAGGAAATATAAAAAAGGTGGAGCAATGGTTAAAAGCCGGAGACAAGCTCGGTTTAAGAGTTTGTGGTGGTTCTAAACACCCTTCCACTATTAGAAATCCAAACATGCCAGATGATGAAGGAAGTGCTAGTTTGATAGCAACCATTCCAAACAACCTTCATAGGCACATGAATCAGGTAATTTTTAAGGAATTTCTAAAATTTGGAGTACAGGAAGAGAGTCTTTGGAAGGCCCTTGGCATTTTAAAATAGAGTATTTAGTTTTCTGAGATAAGATAGATATCAACAAGTTCAGCCTTTTTTAGACTTTTTGCCTCAATTTTGATTTTTCCTTCCTTTGTCGGCGAAGAGCTTGTCTCCTTCGCGTGAATAAGAAATTTCTCGTCAATAAACCAGTCAACAGGTTCTCGTGCTACAAGTGGGATAACCGTCTTGTCGGACAATTCAATCGTGTCGCCGTCGTGGGGACTTAGAATTAGCGAATGGTCTTTCATAAGATTCCGCAGCGCGGCGTAGTCGTCTCCCGCGAGGCCGTACTCGACACTGCCGGAATCTGTAAACTCCTTCACTGTGTCGAAATGAAACGGTGTACTCTTATTGTACGAAGACGTGTACATAAGTGTCATCACGTCTTGCCAGATTGCTCCGGCTCCTGTTTGTCCGGTTAATTCGCGCATAGGCGTGTTGTCGCTGTTCCCGAGCCATACCCCGACCAAAAAGTCGGGAGTAAAACCTATTGTCCAGCTGTCGTGATAATCGCGCGAAGTTCCTGTCTTCAGTGCATAGTTTTTATAGGGGAGCGTTAAGTTGCTCCGGAGTCCGAACTGCTCAACGGCGGTTTCGCGGTCAGCTAGTATTTTTGTTACTAACTGCGTATATGTTTTAGGCGCGACTCGTGTCTCCTTCTGCAAAACCTCCATCGGGGCGCTGAGTAGTCCCGGCTCCGACTTCTGCAATGTGAGTGGCCGGAGTACGCCCTCATTCGGGAAGATAGTGAAGAAGTGAGAGAGAGTGAGCAGGTCCATCTCAAGCGCGCCGAGCGCGATGCCAAGCTCGTAACGCGAAAGTGGCTGGCGCGGGACAAACCGTAGCGTTTCGTTCAGAAACCGGTAAAAGCGAGGCAACCCGACGTATTCGAGCGTCTTTACCGCCGGCACGTTCAGGCTGTTTGAAAGCGCGTTGTGAAGTGTTACGGTCCCGCGGAACTTCCCGTCGAAATTCTTCGGGTAAAAAGCAAAGCCGGTTCCAATCCGGTAGCTGTACTCTTCGTCTTCGATAAGGGTGTACGGCCGGGCACCTTTTTCGAATGCGTTTAGGTATATGAACGGCTTTGCCGTCGAACCGATTGGCCGAGGCTGTAGCGCCATATTGAGTTGCGCTCCGTCCACGAGTGAACGCGGGTCTGGCGAGCCAATAATGGCCAGGAGTTCGTTTTCGGGGAGCTTAAGAACGACAATGGCGCCATTCTCCACATTCGAATCTTCCGCAGATGCAAGGTGACGCCTGAGTACTTCCCGTATCTCTTTGGTAAGCGTTGCATCAATGGTCAGGTCACACGGGTCGCACGCAAGATTAAAACTCTGAAGCTCGAAGATTGCCTCCTTTGAGGAAGACAGTGACGTGCGCCTTATGGTTGTGGAAGCGAACGAGACATCGCTCGAAACAGCTTCGGCTACCGAAGGGAAAAGAGCATCGTTTTTCGGGCTCCCGGGGAAACGAGTCGATGGACTTCCGAGCGCCGTAATGAGCTGGAGCATTTCCTGTTCGGTGAGACTTGTCGGCTGCTTGTTGAAGAAGTAGCGTGAGGCTTCACCGATACCCTGGCGATTTTTTCCGAAGTAGGCGGTGTTTTCATACATTGTTAAAATCTCGCGTTTCGATAAGTGTAGTTCCAATGCAAATGCGTACGCTGACTCTATAAGCTTATTTGCAACGGTCCGTTTCGCCTCGTTGCCGAGAAGAATTTTAGCAAGTTGCTGTGTGATAGTGCTTGAACCACCCGAGCCTCCGCTCTGAAAGAGGGAAGCAATCCCACGCACCATGCTGAACGGATTGACGCCCAGGTGGTAGTAAAAAAACCGGTCTTCCTTGCGGAGCAAGAGTGTCTCGAATAATTCAGGTACGTTGCCCGCGGGCGAGGAGAAAAATCCACGCTCGTTCGCCTTTGGTAGCAAGACGACACCACTCCGGTCGCGCCACAGTTCTGTTTGAAGCGACTCGTACCGCTCGGTAATGTCCGAGGCGACGGGTATCGTACCAAGATACAGCAAAAGAAACCCTATACAGATACCGTATACGGCGGTTCGTCCGCCGGTGGATTTTGAGGTGGAATGAATGTAAATCCGCCTTGCCATCGGTAGAATATAGCATAACAGGGGAGCGTACAGGATGGTTCTAATGGAACTAACGGTAAAAGCGTTGTATAATCGCAACCGTGACTGCGCGAAATGAAATGAAAACTGTCCTAGTAACGGGAGGCGCGGGGTTTGTCGGCTCAAACCTTATCGAGCAATTGGTCAAAGACCCTGCACTCAGGGTTTTTTCTCTTGATAACTACTCAACCGGAAAAAAGGAAAACCACATAAACGGGGCAACGTACATTGAAGGCGATACGAATGATATTGAACGGCTGGTGACGGTACGGCCCGACCTTATCTATCACCTCGGCGAATACGCCCGCGTGGAGAAAAGTTTCGAGGATATCGCGAACGTGTGGTATTCGAACAAAACGGGAACGTTTGCCGTTCTCGAATTTTGGAGAAAGCACGGATGTAAGCTTGTCTATGCCGGTTCGAGCACCAAGTTCGGCGATGGCGGGTTAGGACGGAACGGAAGCCCGTACGCGTGGAGCAAAGCGAGCAATACCGAGCTCGTGCAGAATTACGGCACGTGGTTCAGCCTTCCGTACGCTATAACCTATTTTTATAACGTATACGGGCCCCGCGAATTATCGGGTGCGTTCGGCACGGTCATCGAAATTTTCAGGGAATGTACACAACAGGGCAAGCCTCTTTCCGTGGTTGCCCCCGGAACACAAACGCGCATCTTTACTCACGTCCGTGATATCGTGAAAGGGCTCATCGTGGTCGGCGAAAAAGGAGAGGGCGACGGATACGGACTCGGGGCGGAGGAAACATACACAATTCTGGATATTGCCAGAATGTTCGGTGGAAAAATTGAGATGCTTCCGGAGCGCGAGGGAAACAGGCAGACCTCCTCCATAGATTTGTCACGGTCACAAGGTGAACTTGGGTGGAAGGCGAAGAAAAGCATCACTGAATACATCAAGGGGTTCCGGAACACGCGGAAGTAATAGCTGTGCATAACTGCAAGCTTGAAGTCCGCTATACTAGAGTGACTATTCGTTAACTTCGGTATGTATGAAAAAGACCATTATCGTTCTTATAGTGCTCGGCGCTTGTATGCTTTTTTATGGGCGCTTCTTTATTCCGTCTCCCGTGGTAGAGGCACCGGATAATTTCGCCCAAGATTCAGGGGTGAAGTAGTAGGCTGGGCGCGTTCGCGCTTTCTCAAAGTGAAATTATTTTACGGATGTTTTCGATATCCGACGCGATTTGCTTTTTAAGGTCTGCGTCATCGATAAAATCCTCAAACGGTCTAAGGAAGCTTACGAGGGATAGGAGCATCGCTCTACCGTACAGATCACCTGAGAAGTCGAGAAGATGCGCTTCGATTTTCGGGACGACGTCTTTTTCAAGCGGGCCAATGACGATTCCGGCCCGATACCGTTTTTCATCGTGCGTTGTAGCAATCCCTGCGTATACGCCAAGCGGTATCCCTTTCGCCTTCGCGCAGGCGTTCCTATCGAGATTTGCCGTCGGAAAGCCGAGCACTGTCCCATAGTGCGCTCCCCGTATCACCGTTCCCTCTATTGAATACAGCGGAGCGCTCATATCAAAACACTAGCATGTCCGCGGGCGGACGTATAGAATATATCTATGACTCACACCATTTTGCTCATTTTGTTCGGGTTCATTATGTTGCCCGGATTTTTTATGGCACTCGTACCGATGCTCCCTGCCTTCTGGTATATGCTGGCGTGCGTGATTGTCTTCGGAATCATCGACGGCTTCACGCATTTGACGCTTGGCAACCTCGGAGTCCTTGCTGGCTTGTTTTTCCTCTCAATGTGTGTGGACTGGAGTGCGGGACTTCTGGGTGCTAAATTCGGTGGGGCAGGATGGAAGAGCCTGCTTTACGGAGCGATTAGCGGTGTCATTGGACTCCTCGTGTTTCCTCCGTTCGGGATTTTCGCGGGACTCTTTATCGGAGTGATGCTGGGCGAACTTTTCCGGAACAAGAGCCGGAAGCAGGCGATACAGGCGGCCACAGGCGCGCTTGTCGGCTCGCTTACCGGTATCATAATTAACTCTTTTCTCGCCCTGATATTTATCGTATTGTTTCTGTTCTTCGCGGCTTTTTAGATACGAAAAAGGAGCTTCGTAGCTCCTTTTTGCTTGTCCGTATGTTGGTTAGCTTTTTGCCCTTTGCCTGTTATGTGCAATACCGTCGTGTACTGGAACACTTCGGATTGCGTTTACGATTTCGTCTTCATTGTCGGTTATGGTATACAAGTCCGTATCGTGCTTCCCGATAGCTTGATGAATTTCAAGAATATTTGATGTAATAAACACGTGGAGCGGCTCCCAAAAGTCCTTTCCAACCAGGAAAATCGGAACTCGTCGTATCTTGTGTGTCTGTACAAGCGTAAGAATTTCAAAAAATTCGTCCAAGGTGCCGAATCCCCCGGGCATAAAGATGTACGCTTCGGCGGCAAAAGAAAGAGCCACTTTTCTCACAAAAAAAAGGGAAAAGTCCATTGAGGCCGAGGTGTATTTGTTGCCCCCTTGTTCCTTTGGAAGTCGGATATTTAGGCCCACCGATTCTCCGCCGGCCTCGAAAGCTCCGCGGTTGGCGGCTTCCATAATACCTGCGCTACCTCCTGTAAGTATGGTGTACCCCAGTTCCTTGACGATTTTACCCGCGAGACGGCGAGCCTGTATATAGTGCTCATTGCTTTCCTTAAATCGGGCCGATCCGAAAAAAGTGACCGAACGAGGGAAACTGGCAACAAACTCAAATCCGGCAAGAAACTCTTTGTCGATACGCGCAACTCTCGACCTAATCTGCTCCAGCACCTCCTCTCTGCCGAGCGGGTCTTGGTGTGTGACGTGTTCGTTTTCTTTCTCGGAATTCATTGGCTTTAATCTTAACGCGGCATTGGTTTTTAATCAACGAGAAGATGTCGACTAAAAAAGTTGGACGTCGTATACTGGCCGGATGTCATTTACCATAGAGAAAAAATTACAGGGAACTCTCGGTAGAGCGGGACGTCTTACCACAGAGCATGGTGTTATTCAAACGCCCGCGTTCGCTACGGTGGGAACCAAGGCTACCGTAAAGGCACTTACTCCTGTGCAGATTGCCGAAGCGGGAGCAGAGGTAGTACTTGCGAATACGTACCATTTGTATCTTGAACCGGGTGAAGGTTTGATTGAGGAGGGTGGTGGTCTCGGAAGGTTTATGGGCTGGAAGGGTCCCACGATGACCGACTCGGGCGGGTTTCAGGTGTTCTCGCTTGGGTCTGCGTTCGGAAACAAGATAAACAAATTCAGCGGACACCGAGTGTCCAATATATTGGAAGAGCAGAGAACGCCCCTTGTGACTATCGATGAGGATGGGGTGACATTTAAGTCATATAAAGATGGGAGCGAACATCGCTTCACACCGGAGCGGTCAATTGAAATTCAGCACGCCATCGGTGCCGATATTATTTTCGCGTTTGACGAATGCACGTCGCCGGATGCGCCGAAGGAGTACCAGCGAGAGGCGATGGAACGTACACACCGCTGGGCTTCGCGGTGCCTCGGAAGGCACCGCGAGTTGCAGGTTCAAAGTTTAAAGTTGAAAGTTGGTGAGAAGAAACACCAACAACTATTTGGAATTGTGCAGGGCGGGCGTCATGAAGACTTACGCAAAGAGAGCGCGAAAGCAATTGGCAAGATGGAATTTGATGGATTTGGTATCGGTGGGTCATTCGACAAGGAGGATATGGGGAACGCTGTGCGCTGGGTGAACGAACTGCTTCCCGAAGAAAAGCCGAGACATCTTCTTGGTATCGGAGACCCTGTTGATTTATTCGATGCTGTCGAAAACGGATGCGACCTGTTCGACTGTGTCGCGCCGACACGGCAGGCTCGTACCGGCTCATTGTACACACAGCATGGGCGGTTTAACATCGAAAATGCCCAATACAGGAATGATTTTTCGCCTATTGAAGAGGGTTGCGGGTGTTATACGTGCCTACATTTTACAAAAGCGTATCTCGCGCATCTGTTCCGGTCGGGAGAGATTTTGGCGAATACCCTGGCGTCAATCCACAACGTCTATTTTATCGTACAGTTGGTGAAAAAAATGCGACAGTGGATTCTGGAAGGGACATTTTTAGAGCATAAGAAGCAATTTCTCGCGTCGTATAAAAAATGACGGCACCAAGCGTGAGGCTTGGTGCCGAAGTAGGGCAGTGCTATTGCATTCCCCTGATAATGGAAATGACGCTCTGAAGGCCGGGTCCCAGCAGCTTTTGAAGAATCTTAATGTGCTGGACAATGGTCATAATGCTGGTGAGAGGGTTCCCCTCCTCACTGTCGCCCTGCTTATTTCCTGGGAGGCCACCACCAGGAGGGGTGTGGCAGGGAGTGTCGTCACGTTTAACGGCGACAAGGGCCCACCGACGGCGGACTTCCACGTGCTCACCAGGATGGAGCGTGCCCGATGGAAGTTCGCTCTCCAGTAATGCTCGGAAGAAACGGAAGGTGACTGCACCGTACTCTCGTAACTCTTCCAGTGTTCGATCATGGTTAGGGTTTCCGTCTGGGTTAAGTGTTTCAGCGACAGCTCGGAGCTTGCGATGCAACGAGAAGAGGTTTCGCGCAACTTCTGAACCCAGGGTTTGACCGAGCACGCGGTCGTTAGGACCAACCGGCTGAACCGGATGATGCTCTGGCCCAGCAATTTTTTTGCCCTGAGTGGAAGCAAGAAAATTTGCCAGAAACCATTTTGCGTTTGCGTCCGAGGCCGAACGATTGGTGTCGTGTTTTTCCGCTGGATGAGGTGTTTTTTTCTTCATAGTTTTGTACCCGTTCAGGATTGTTGTTGAAAAGAACGGGCCGAAATCACACTA
>SIBZ01000014.1 GCA_009694955.1 Candidatus Tayloriibacteriota bacterium
TCCATTCCCTCTTTTTCTGCCGTTCTGCCGAGGAGTTCCTGATACAGAGAGTTGATTTGTTTTTTGACACCGTACTCGTAGCTCGACAGGATACCTGCCTTTATCGTGTCGAGTGGCGTGTTGCCTTTGTCCCAGTAGTCGAGACCGGCCAGGTCGGGTTCGCGGAGGAGAAGTTCGCGGTAGTAGGAGGTGATGGTGTCGCGGCGGGAGACACTGGAAGCTGAAGTAATGGTGAAATAACCGTTGCTTTCGTCATAGGCACCGGCAAGAATTTGGTCACCGGGAACGGCACCTATTTTCAGTTTATATGAGCCGAGCGTGATGTTCGACGGAACAACCCACTCGAAGTTGCCTACGTTTCCCCAATTGGATGTCACGTAGGTGTCACTCATAACAGGACCGATGAGTCCAATATTGACTGCGCTACCGAGATAACTCGGCGACCACGCCCAGCGAACCAACACTCTGCTCCCTGCCTGATATGTCTCCCCTCCGTTCGGCGAGAGAACAGTAAGAGTCGGCTTGGAAGAACTGCTACCGAAGTTTGCAGAAATCTTCAGATTGCTTAACCCGGAGGTAACAGAGTGACCGGTCGGGTTTGAGGCAGACGCACCATAGATAAGACTGGTAATCTGATACGACACTTGCCCGGTTTGTCCTTCGCTCTGGAGCTGGCCGGAAAACCGAAGTGTTCTCGTAGAGCCGGCAGGAATAATGAGGGAAACGCCCGACATGTCGCCCGAGAGACTTACAGGAGAGGCGTCACGGCTGTAACTTACCGAGGAAGCATCGGGAGTGAGAACTGCAGTTATATCCGTACCTCGTCCCATATTACTCAAGTACACAGCAGAGGTTCCTTTGTTAGAGAGAGTGAACGCCATAGTGTAGTAGTAACCGACGGTCAGCCCGCTACTATTTGGAATTGGTGCCCCGAGCAAAGCGGAAGCATTGGAAACGGTAACGTACGGTTCCGAAACGAAAGGAACCGGGGGGATAAGCACCGGACCGACGTAGCCCGTGATATCGAAGCAGTACCCCGCCCCTTTTCCACCACAAGGCTGTGTGTCTGCGCCACTAAATCCTCCAACAAGACCTGATGTGTCAGAATCCGAATCACCTTTCAGACTCTGCGCGTCGCTTCCTTCGAGACTCGCGCCGATATGATAGTTGGTGCACTTCTTTCCGGAACTACTGCATCCTTCCGGAAGCGCTTTATACGAATACTGGTTACCTGTCGGGTCTTTCGGGACAACGGAGATGATGCTTGTTCCCAGCTCGGAAAGAGATGCGGGGTATGAGCCCTTGGCGTCATAGAAGAGTTCAAGAGCGACCTGTAGTTGCTTAATGTCGGCAACTCGGCGCGCGTCCCGCGCACGCATTCGTGCGTCGGATAAACCCTCCGAGCATCCAAGGACATTGAGCTGTGCCCGAGTGGTCGGTCCTACATAACCGGTCTGATTGATACCGTACTTTCCTTGGAAATCAACGACGAGCGAAGCTGTTTCTTCGCCAAATACCCCCTTGTCGCCTTTTTGCTGTCCCAAGAGTGATTGAAGCGCATTTACATCATCTCCCGTGCTTCCAATGCCGAAATTGCGTGAAAACGTAACACACGAACGTGACGCGGTAGTATTGTTGGAAGAGCTGGGGGTCCGGCCAAAAAGTGAGTCCTCAACATTGCGAAGCGTCGCGTCATCGCCGCCGAAGGAACGTACAAGCGTGACAATTGCCTGAATCTGCTCAGGCGTCAGTGCGATTGCCTGGCTAAACGGGAGGAGGATACCCGCAAATGTGAGAAGAGCGATACCCCAGCCGGCTAGATGTTTATGCATACGAGAGAAATAATGAGTAAACGAGTAACACTACAACTCATAACGGTACAATAAAAGTAAGTAACTCACAACCGCCCCGACGTTCGTCGGAGTTGTTTTTATTTTTACGAGGTCCCCCTTTCGCCAAAGCTTCGGAGGAACTTAAGAAAAATGAGCCACCTTGCGGTGGCTCATTTTTCTAAAGCATTTTTACATCAATCGTCACTCCGGAGGGGAGCGAGAGATTGGTCAGAGCCTCAATGAGTTTTGGTGTCGGATTAATGATGTCAACCAACCGCTTGTGTACTCTCATCTCAAACTGTTCTCGCGAGTTTTTATAGACGAAAGATGAGCGGTTGACCGTATATTTCTTAATCTCGGTCGGAAGCGGAATAGGACCTTCTACCGTGGCGTCAAAACGGAACGCAACGTCAAGAATCTGCTTGACGGACGCGTCCAGAATCTTGTGCTCGTAGGCGCGAATTCGGATGCGGAGCTTCATCGCGGACGGCTCTTTTGTCGCGCTCTTCTTGGCGCGAGGCGCTCGCTTCGGTTTAATCTCCTTTTCAGTTGTGGATTTGGCTGGCATATCGTGTAGCGTGTAGCGTGTAGCGTCCGGAACAAAGTCTGTATCCCTCGCTATACGTTATACGTTTTGCGTTTTACGCGACTATTTTCGTGACCACTCCCGCGCCGACCGTCTTGCCTCCTTCACGGATGGCAAAGCGCATTTTTTCCTCGAGGGCGACAGGGGCGACGAGCTTGACCTTGAACTGAATGGTATCACCCGGCATAACCATTTCGGTTTTCTCAGGAAGCGTTACCTCACCGGTCACGTCAGTCGTGCGGATGTAGAACTGAGGCTTGTAGCCAGCGAAGAACGGCGTGTGACGACCTCCTTCTTCTTTCTTCAAAATGTATACTTCGGACTCGAAATCGGTGTGGGGCAATGTGGTTCCCGGCTTCGCGATAACCTGACCGCGGTGCACATCTTCCTTCTTGGTACCGCGGAGCAGTATGCCGGCGTTGTCGCCTGCCATACCCTCTTGCAGGTTCTTGTTGAACATTTCAATACCGGTAACGGTTGTCTTGGCTGTCGGTTTGAGGCCGATTATCTCGACTTCCTCACCAACTTTCACCTTCCCTCGTTCAATACGGCCCGTCACAACAGTTCCGCGTCCTTCGATTGAGAAGATGTCTTCAATCGGCATCAGGAACGGCTTGTCGATTTCACGAGTCGGAATCGGGATGAAGCTGTCGAGAGCCAAAAGCAAGGCCTCGATACCTTTCACCCCTTCGGCATCACCTTCGAGTGCTTTGAGAGCTGAACCTTTGATTATCGGCGCTTCTTTGCCGTCAAAACCGTACTTCGTAAGGAGTTCGCGGATTTCTTCTTCGACGAGGTCAAGCAAGTCTTTGTCCTGCACGAGGTCTACTTTGTTGAGGAAGACGACAATCTTCGGTACACCGACTTGCTTCGCAAGGAGGATGTGCTCTCGCGTCTGAGGCATCGGTCCGTCAACGGCGGACACGACAAGAATGGCTCCGTCCATCTGGGCGGCGCCGGTAATCATATTCTTCACGTAGTCGGCGTGCCCGGGACAGTCAACGTGCGCGTAGTGACGGGCTTCGGTCGCGTACTCGACGTGCGAAATCGCGATGGTAATAATTTTCGACGGGTCGCGGCGGCCTTCCTTCTCGGATGCCTTGGCTACCTGATCATATGAAATAGGCTTCGCCAATCCCTTCTTCGCCTGTACAGTGGTAATAGCCGCGGTAAGAGTGGTCTTGCCGTGGTCAACGTGACCGATGGTGCCGACGTTCACGTGCGGTTTGTCTCTCTTAAATTCCTCTGCCATACATGTGGTACCTTTGTTGCGTAAACGCGAGAACGTTTCTTGCGCAAAAAAGCTACGGATTAATGACTAATTGATAATGCTTATGAATGCCATTGCGCGTACGCAATTAAATCCCCGCAGTCCATGGGGAAAACGCATGTCTGGCTATACTAGCAAAGAGCCTCCAAATATGCAACGCGCCAGAGAAACATTCCGCGCTGGAAAAGCACGGCTAGAACCGTAGAAGACTCTACTGCATCGGCGGGGCCGAAAGAAGAAAGTGGCGGAATCCTTCATACAGCGCGCCAAGCTCAAGACGCACGTCAACGCGGGACGTCCGAGGAGGCTCGGTAGCGATAATCAGATTCGATTGTGACGCTTCGGCTCCTTTCGCATCCTTGACGGAGGTCACAACGTTATACGTACCAGCTGTAGCAAAGGTATGCCAGAAAGCTGTTATCACACCCAGACCAGGACTGGTACTTGAGGCCATCGTACTGCTTGCGGTGCCATCACCCCAATTCACCGTTACCGTTAAGGCTCTTCCATCGGGGTCGGAAGCGGTTACATTCCAGAAATGGCTCGTTGCCGCGCGGATCACCGTAGGCTTCTCGAGCACGGTAATAAGCGGGGCTCTGTTTCTTGGTTCGACGTTGACCGTCACGCTGTCAGTCGCGCTCTGTGAGCTTCCCTGTCCGAGACACTGTATCGTATAGACGAGCGTTGTCGGACCGCCCCCCATACTCCGCACAACCGAACCGCTGGACGGAAAGTAACTATTTTCAAAGAGGCACCTGCCTCCGCTCGAAGTCCACGTCAGTGTCACGACGCTGTTTTCGGGAACGGTGACCGTTTCTGCTTTCCCGTTCGCAAGGAGGTCTATCGAGACCCCGCCGAATGAACAGGCCGACAATGTCGTAAATGTTCCTCCGATATAACGGTTTAATTCGATAATATCTGCGGAAGAAATGACCCCATTGAGGTCGACATCGGCACGTTTAAAGTCATCGGGAGTCGCAGCCGAAGGATTAGCGACGAAGTAGGCAATCTGGTCCGAATCCGCGGAGGTAATAACCTGATTCTTGTCCGCATCACCTGATACACCGCACGGGAGAAGACGAGTGGGCCCTCCGAATAGCGTCCTGGCTACCGTGAAATAGGAGTCGCTCATATCTCCATCTTCTTTGTCGGTTACCCACACCCGCACCCTGTACCGTTCCCCTTCCGGGAAACTAGCGGGGATTTTCCAGAAAAACTTCCGTGCCGTCCACAAAAGCGAGGTCGAAGAAATAACGTATTCGGTGCCACGGCTGTCAACGACATCGATGACAAAGCCGGGACGGATTGCCGGCACGTCGTTCGCCAACCACATGAGTTCGCGAGTTTCTCCCTGATGCCACACTTCATCGATATTCGGAGAAAGTACCCGAATTGAAGACTGATTGGGAATATTGGGGCCGGCAAAAGGCTGTTTTTGTGTCACCGCCCCGCTCACAGGGAAAAGAAGTGGGATTTCGGTTTTTTGCGTTGGCGCGGAAACTCCAGAAACTGCGCTCGGAAGAGTCGCTCTCGCGACAGACACGCTGACCGAGGCAGTGTTCGAGAGTTTGTCACGAGAAGTACACGTAACGGTAAATGTGCGCGATTTGGTAATACGAAATGTTTGCGTGCCCGAGTTCTTTAATCGGTACGCCACCCAATTCCCCGTGCAATCTTTGGCGTCCTTTGCCGACCATGCGAGTTCTACCCTACCCCCTGATGCAACCGAAATCGCTTTCGACGATTTATTTGCGGTAAGTGTGACGCTAAGCACCTTCGCCGACGTTTCCGCATCGGCAAAAAATACTGACGCACCGAAAAAAAAGCATCCGAAAATGAAAGTTAGACCGGCACGCTCGTAGGATAGTAAAGACATGCTAAAAAAGAGGGCTGTCCGCTTTCTCATACAGATGAGGTAACTGCAACAAGTGTCACAGCGCTCAAAATGAGTCCCCTGTTGCTTTCGTCAAAGAAAAGAGACTCAAAAATGACGAGAAGGCCGAAGCGAAAGCATTGTTCGAGAGTGCGGTCTTATTCGACGAAAGAACGAGCGTAAAATGATTTCGCCCATCTCCCAAGTCACACTCTTCATGGCCGGCCAGACTTGTTTCCGTTCGGGCTGCAAACAGCACGGTTGCGCCGGCACAGGCCTTCCCCCACGGAGGATTAACAAGAGGGATCGTGGCGTATACATACCGGAAGTTATCAAGTTTGATGTTTAGCGGGTCGATAGGAAGCGGATTGATATAGGCCTTCAGTTTCTTCCTGAAATCAACTCCAAAAATTGTGCTCTTCCAATACCCATCACTTGAAGGGGTCCCGACAAGCGGATACGTGGGATAGGTTCCGGTATCGCGGGCATACCGCACCAGGGCTCCTTTGAGGATAGAGAGGTCTGCAAGACGCCGTGCGTCGCGCTCGGCCCGCGCGCGCGCGGGAGCGTACACGACGAGACATCCGGAAAAAACGGGGAGGGTTTTCTGCAGATATGCGTTGATTTCCGCGGCGTCCGAGTCGTTAATGCTCCCGTCGCTCGTCACATCGGCTTCAAACGCCTGCGCGTCGGTAAGCACACGTACACCTGAAAGCATCTCGTGTACAAGTGTCGCGTCATCCGAGGTAACCAGACCGTCGCCGTTTATGTCACCGAGCGGAATGCACGGCGAGGGCAACGGAGGGACCTCGGGCACATCACTCTGTGCGGTAATGGCCACGGCCGAAAGAGGGGCTACCGTAAAGAAAATGAATACGCTTGCAAGACGTAAGTAAGACCAATTCATAGCAATAAGTATACCTCCACACCGGTGTTCTCACAAAGTGAGCGGGAGAAGGTATCTCATTGTGGCGCGCGAGAGGCTACTTTCGTGCTTCGGTGATTGCTTGGGCCACCCCGATAGTAAAGAAATGTAGTCCCTCGGGGCAAGGGTTCGAAAAGCGTCTTCAATTTTACTTGCGGGATTCAATGATTGTCTGCGCGACATTGGGAGGGACTGCTTCGTAGTGGTCGAACTCCATCGTAAATGAGGCACGTCCTTCGGTCATAGAGCGAAGCGTCGTGATGTAGCCGAACATTTCGGCAAGCGGAACCTTCGCGTCTACTACTTTATTCATACCGCGTTCACTGACGTTTTCAACCTGTCCACGCTTTGACGCGAGATGTCCCGTCACATCGCCGATGAACTTGTCCGGCGTGACAACCTCCACTTTCATAATCGGTTCAAGAATAACCGGCCTTGCGCGCTTGCACGCATCCTGCACTGCTTGAGAGCCTGCAATTTTGAACGCAATTTCCGATGAGTCCACGTCGTGAGAAGAACCGAAGATAAGCTCGACAGAGATGTCGACAAGCTGGAAGCCTGCGACAACTCCGCGTTCAAGACCTTCTTTTACACCTTTTTCAACGGCAGGAATAAATTCCATCGGAATGACACCTCCCTTAATCGAATCGATAAACTCAAAGTGGTCGTAACGCGAGACGTTTTTCTTCACTTTCGCTTCGGGGTCAATCGGTTTCATCGGACGGACCGCAACCTTGACGTGTCCGTATTGTCCGCGTCCTCCGGTCTGCTTGATGTGCTTATACTCGGCCTCCGCTTCTCCCTGAATAGTCTCACGGTACGCTACCTGCGGTTTCCCGACATTCGCCTCGACGTTGAATTCGCGCTTCATACGGTCAACCATAATTTCGAGCTGGAGTTCCCCCATACCCATAATGACGGTTTCTCCCGTTTCCTGGTCGCTCTTAATCTTAAACGTCGGGTCTTCATCGGCGAGACGCTTGAGCGCAAAACCCATTTTTTCCTGGTCGGCTTTGGTCTTCGGCTCAATGCGGAGCGAAATGACTGGGTCGGCGAACTTAATCGCTTCAAGCACGATGGGGTCTGCCTCGTCGCACAGCGTGTGGGATGTCCTCGCTTCTCTGAGGCCCACGGCAGCGGCAATTTCACCCGCAAATACTTTCTTCACTTCTTCACGCTTATCCGCCTGCAGGCGCACGATGCGGGAAAGGCGCTCACGATTACCGGTCGTGGAATTGTAGACATACGAACCCGCTTCTATCGAACCGGAGTACACGCGGAAGAACGCGAGCTGGCCCACGAACGGGTCGGTCTGGAGTTTAAAGACGAGAGCGGAAAACGGTTCTTCATCACTTGCGTGACGCACCGTCGGTTCGCCAGTCTTCACATTGATTGCTCGCACGGCGGGCATATCCAAAGGAGACGGGAGGTAGTCCACGACAGCATCGAGCACGAGTTGGACGCCCTTGTTTTTGAGCGCGGAACCGCAAAAGACAGGAAAGATTTTGTTCGCGATAACGGCCTTGCGGAGAGCTGCCTTCAGCACATCAACGGAATGCTCCTTCCCCTCAAGATACTGGCTCATCAGCACATCGTCCTGTTCGACGATTTTCTCGACAAGTTCGGCACGGTATTTCTTCGCCTCTTCCACGTATTCAGCCGGCATTTCTTTCTCAACAACGTCTATCCCCTTCTCTCCGATAAAGTCGTAGGCCTTCATTTTGAGTAGGTCGATAACACCTTCGTGATGTTCTTCGAGTCCGATGGGAATTTGCATGCGGACAGCGCTCTTGTTCAAACGTTCGAGAATCGATTTGTAGGATTTTTCGAATGACGCGCCCATCCGGTCGAGCTTGTTAATGAAACAGATACGCGGAACTTGCCCTTCGTCGGCATAACGCCAGTTGGTTTCGGACTGCGGTTCCACGCCAGCAACACCGTCGAAAACAACGACGGCCCCGTCGAGGACACGGAGGGAGCGCTTCACCTCTACGGTGAAGTCAATGTGCCCGGGGGTGTCGATAATATTGAAACGATGCTTCAGAGAAACATCGGCCTTCGGCATATACGTCGGGTTCCAGAAACAGGTGATGGCCGCAGCAGTGATGGTGATACCGCGCTCTCTCTCTTGCTCCATCCAGTCGGTCGTGGTCTCACCTTCGTGCACCTCGCCGATTTTGTGAATCATTCCGGTGTAAAACAAAATACGCTCGGACGTGGTGGTCTTGCCGGCGTCGATGTGCGCAATGATTCCGAAATTACGAACTTTCTCGAGAGTATAGTCGCGATTCATACAAAAGCGTTTAGCGTATAGCGATTAGTAACAAAAAATGCCTCAAAGGCACGAATTACAATAGCGTATTGAGAGCAAAAATGCAAAGCTAAGTCCTCGATTTATGCCGGAACAAAAAGAAGTATGTCCCGACTGCTAATATCCACGCGATTGCACCGTATATGCTAAATCTACAATTCAGGTCAGAGCAGGTAAAAAGCGGTAGGATGGCAACCGCGTTCGGTCCCAAAATAATCTGGAAAAGCCAAACAAGTGGTGTTGCGATAAACGGCGATGCAAAAATACCCGCGGTTGCAACAAGCAAGAAGATTCCAAAGTGTGTTAGTCGAGACATTGCCAAAAGTATACGCCACACCCTCTCAAAAAAAAGCGGGCTATCGCTTCTTTTCTTTCCCTCTTTCCTAACAGCTAGAAGCTGGAAGCTGACTTTCACTACCACGCAAAGTGGGCGAACGCCTTGTTGGCCTCGGCCATCTTGTGGACGTTTTCACGCTTCTTCACCGCGTCACCTTCGTTCTTGGCGGCAAGAATAAGTTCTTCGGCGAGTTTCAAATGCATCGGCTTCCCTTTCTTATTGCGGGCAGCCTCAATGACCCATCGGAAGGCGAGCGCCGTTCGGCGGTCGGGACGGACTTCAACGGGCACTTGATAGTTGGCTCCACCGACACGGCGAGAGCGAACCTCCATAAGTGGAGTAATATTTTTGAGAGCATTATCAAACACTTCGAGCGGATTCTCCACCTTCTGAGACTCCTTGATATAGTCGAAGGCACCGAAGACGATTTTGCGGGAAGCCTCTTTCTTTCCGTCTTCCATAATATAGTTAATGAGCTTCGCCACCTTGGGTGAATTATAGATAGGGTCCGGCTGGACTATATTTCGGTTTTTTACTTTTCTACGCATTGTTGGATAGTTTGTAAAGTTTATAAGGTTCGTAAAGTCTTTAAAGTCAGAATTTTGTGTTTACTTGATGAACTTTATGACCTTGTTACTTGATGAGCTTGTCTACGCCGCTTTGGGCTTCTTCGCTCCATATGAGCTTCGTCCTTTCATGCGTTTCTCCACACCACCGGCGTCGAGCACACCACGAACGATTTGGTAACGGAGGTTAACGTCTTTTACACGACCGCCGCGTAAGAGCACCACTGCGTGTTCTTGAAGGTTATGTCCCATTCCAGGAATATACGCGGTGACTTCCATACCGTTCGTAAGACGAACACGAGCGATTTTTCGAATAGCTGAGTTAGGTTTACGAGGAGTCTTTGTCGTAACCTTCGTACAAACACCTCGTTTGAACGGTGCATTGTAGAAGACCGGTCGGTTTTTGAGAACGTTAAAACCCTTCATGAGCGCCGGCGTCTTAGACTTGTACGGAGCGGTCTTTCGCTTACGTTTGACGAGTTGATTGATGGTTGGCATGAAAAGAGTTCATAAAGTTTTTAAAGTCCGTAAAGTTCATAAAGTCAGAGGATTTCCGCTTTACAAACTTTATAACTTTAAACTTTAGAACTGACGTACTTTACTACAGAGGGTCGGAAAACGCAAATTAAAGGCCTATTCCCGTCAGAAGGGAAAACACCCACCCGATAACGGGCGTAAGATACTGCCAGAGAAAGACAATGAAGAGGAGAACGATAAAAAAACCCCAGCGTTCCAGCGACTCACGGATGTGTTGCAGATGGTATGGCAGAAACGCGAACACTATCTTCGAACCGTCAAGCGGGGGTATCGGAACGAGATTAAAAATCGCGAGAATGATATTTATGAACACAACCAGCTCGGTGATATGGATAAAAGACGGAGGTAGTGCTTCGCCCGCCACGCGCACCAAGAGTCCGAATATGATGGCGAGACCGAAGTTGGAGAGAGGCCCTGCTCCGGCGACAATCGCTTCCGCGTACTTGCCTTGCAGATTGTATGGGTTAACCGGCACCGGTTTCGCCCAGCCAAACATCATTCCTCCCGGAAGAAGCGACATAAGCGCCGGCACGAATATCGAACCGATGGGGTCGATGTGCCGGATAGGATTGAACGAAAGCCTTCCTTGCAGTCTCGCTGTCGGGTCGCCGAGGTAATTTGCCACGAGTCCGTGTGACACCTCATGGACGACGACCGACATAATCAATATGAGGATAGAGAAAATGACATCTAGTTGCATATTGGTAGATTTATGATACCATTTCCGAGCTTATTCAGGAATGCTTTACATTCGTATTTCGTCTTTGATTCGTAATTCATATTATTATGAAAATGTGTCCCATCACCAAACGAGGTCCCCAACGAGCCGGTGGCTACTCTAACCGCACTCGCGCGACGCAGTTCAACCCGACGGGTATCAACCGCCGGCAGGTCAACTTGCAAAAAAAGCGGATTTATATCCCTGAACTCAAGAAGACCGTGACGCTCGTTATTTCCACCAGAGCCATCAAGACTATACAGAAGAATGGAGCGTTCGCAACACTCAAGAAAGCGGGACTGATTTAGCTTTCTAGATTGTTAGCTGATTAGCTTTTTAGGAAAGAAGAAAGAGAATACCCGCCTTGCGCAAACGCGCAAGGCGGGTATTGTGTAGGGCAGAATGAGGCCTAAAAAAGCGACGGTAAGTTACATTCTCAGGGAACGGGACGGACTTACTGAAGTCCTTCTCTACCCCAGACTGAACGGCTCAATGGCCGGGTTCCTCATCGGCCCCGGCGGAACACGCGAAGGCGATGAAAGCTCCCAAGAAACTGCGGTCCGCGAGACGACAGAAGAGACTCGTCTTGTTTTCGACCTCGGCGATGTTGAGGAGTGTGGGGCGCTTTTGTTCGACATCACACAAAAGCACGAGAGCTGGCTAGTGATGATGTCGCGGGTACGAAAATGGTCAGGCTCGCCCGAACCGAAACTCGACTCCGGTTTGGGAAATCCCGAATGGCACGACATCACACGGCTTCCTGAAGAGTGTTTTGCTCCCGGAGATTTCCTTTGGATTCACCAGGTGCTTCAGGGTAAGCCTATTGCAGGCAGCTTCCAATATGGCAAAAATTCGGGAGATTTGCTCTCTCACAATATAAGCTTCTGACTATGACCCGCACTCACCATGCGGGCCTATTTTTTTACCGAAATGGTCTCCCCATCCGATTCCATCACCACCATCCCCTGAAGGTCGGTACGCAGGACTTCGACACCAAATTGATTGAGCGTGTCGAGCGTTTCCTGATGCGGATGACCGTAACTGTTCCCTTTCCCATCAGAGATTACTGCATATACAGGGGAGACATATCCTACAAATTCCGGAGAGGTTGAGGTACGCGATCCGTGATGTCCAACCTTGAGCACATCGCTTCTAAGACGCTTTCCATCTAGAGAATCTAGAAAAGACTCAATGTTTTGCGGTGCGTCGCCGGTAAACATAATCGAGGTGTTTCCATACACGAGCCGGCCCATGATGGAACCTTCGTTTGTAGTCATGCCGGAAATATCATCGCGGTCGGGAAAGAGCACTTCGAAATACACTCCTCCTCCAAGCTCTATCTTTTCCCCTCGAACCGCGATAATTCGTTTGGCATGTTCGTCCGCCACCTTTGCTTCAAGTGTTCGATATTCGGCCGACGCTCCTACCGTCCCGGGCTCAATAACCGAGGAGACCTTAAAGGCATCAAGTACATCAAGAAACCCTCCCATGTGGTCTTTATCCGGATTCGAAACCATGAGCGCGTCAATTGTGCGGTCGTAGAACGGCATCACCTTACCGAGTTCACGGAGTACGATAGGCCCAGGTCCACCGTCGATCAACATCTGCGTACCAGTTGGCGATTCAATAAAAATGGCATCGCCTTGCCCGATGTTCAGAAACGCGACCGTCAGCTTCCCCACCCTATCCTCCGCCAGAGCCGCGTACCAAATGAGTAGCGTGATTACAAAAAGCAGACCAAGAATGTACCAGTGCAAATATTTCTTTAGGTTCTCCATAGCCGTGATATAATCGTACTACATTTTATTCCTAGTTATCACTCTATGGCTTTTGTAGCCCAAACATTCACTATTCCGGCATTGAAAGGAATCTCGACCAAAACTATCGAAGAACACTTGAAGCTCTACGCGGGCTATGTGAAGCATGCCAACCTGGTTTTAGAGAAGATACAGGATCTGAAGCAAGACTCAGAGAAAAATGCGTACGCACTCGGCGAAGTGAATCGTCGCTTTGGATTTGAGTTCAACGGTATGCGCAATCACGAGGTGTATTTTAAATCGCTTGAAGGTAGCCCAGCTTCCCTTTCGGAAGGAAGTCTTAAATCTACAATCGCCGGACAATGGGGTTCATCTGATGCATGGCTTGCGGAGTTTAAGGCAATCGCGCTGACACGCGGTATCGGCTGGGCAATGCTTTTTTACGACCCTGTTTCAAAACAGCTTTTGAACGCATGGATTGATGAGCAACATTTTGGGCAACTGCAAAACTGCGCCCTTATCCTAGGTCTTGATATGTGGGAGCACTCCTACGTCGCCGACTACCAGCCGAGCGGGAAGAAACAATACGTTGAAGATTTTTTCGCAAACTTGAATTGGTCTGTTATCGAAAGGAATTTTGCGGAAGCTCAAAAATAAAAGTCTTAATCTGTAAAAAAGACCAGGCCCGCGTAACAATACGGGCCGGGGTGAGCGTGTGTCTTCCGTAGAAAACGAAAGAGCTTGAACAGAAACTCATATCGATTCAATGCCCTCGATTTTGATTGACCCTTCGTGAACCAGTTCGGGACGCTTGGTAGCATTCCAGCAGAAAGTGAGTCGGCGGCCATAGGTCGTGCCGACAAACTCGAGAAAAACGAGTGTTTCGGCTTCTTCCAATGTCCGAAGAATTTCCTCAATGTGGACCCAGAAAAAGGTTACGGCGCTTGTTTTAATGGCGTAAACGCCAGTGTGGTTCTCCTGTCCGGGAATGAGTGTCACCATCGGCCGCAAAACATTCCGTTGTAGAGCAAGGGCGAGAGCATCGCCTCGATATTCAGTTGTAGTATTCACTAAAGTCTTATGTTAGCACTTTCTCCTTCTTTGTCCCTGTTGTTTGCTTTCTTTGCCACACAAAGTAGAGGACTGCATAGACCACATACCATAAAATGACCAACCACAAGGGAAAATCAGGGAGAGATATTGCGGCAAACGGGAGTCTCGCGAACCACTCCACTACCCCAAGCTCATAGGCGAGAAGTGTGTACGCAACGAGCGCGAACGGAAACGCGAGTGTGGTTGAAACAAGCGCGATGATACCCGTGGTGAATCCGGATAGCATTGTCGCGGGAATTGCCGAGAGAATCAGGAGATTGACGGGGAGTGAGACGACACTGAAGATGCCTGTTTTGTACAGAATAAATGGAAGCACGAAGAGTTGTGTCGCAACTGTCGCGACAACAATTTCCCGTATGTGCCACCGCTCGGTCACCCATTTCACTTTCGGTTCAACAAGCGGAGAAATATAAATAAGCCCGAGTGTCGCGAGAAACGAAAGCTGAAAGGAAACATCAAAAACCAAAATCTTCGGATTATGGAGAAGCATAATCACTCCGGCGACAAGAAGCGCCCGTGTGACGGCGTAGATTCTTCCCGTCCCACGCGCAAGGAGTGCGAGGAGCGCCATCACGGTGGCGCGGATGACGGTTGCGCTTGCTCCGACCATAAGCGCGAAAAGTATCATTGCGAGCGCGGCGAGTGCCAAACGTAGATTCTTGCGGAGCCGAGAGAGTAACCACTCTATAAATACCGCGATGATGGTGATGTTGTAGCCGGAGAGCACCACAATGTGGATAACACCAACCGTCCTGAAGTCATCAAGTAGTTCCTTACCAAGCGATTGCTTTGCTCCGACAACGAGCCCGCCAAGAAGCGCTGAGTGCGGCTCCGGAATAAGCGCGCCTATATGTTTGATAAATGTGTGCTTAAACGCAAACAGTCCCCGAAGTATCGGATTCCCGCTGTTATGAGCGAGCAGAGTTATCTTCGGGCGGAGCATCGAATAGTATATTCCGTCTTTGGCCAGGTACGCTTCGTAATCCACCTCGCGCCCGCTCACCTCATCCACGAAATTCTTCGGGTGTTCGATTTTCCCTTCAACGCGCACTCTGTCCCCATACATGTATGTTGGTTCATGCGGGGCATAGAGAAGTACGTACGCTGTGGTTTCCCCTGTTTCGGTACGAAATACAAGATGCGTATTCCCTTCCCTCACGTCAGGTTCATCCGAGATTATACCTTCAAGCGTAACGGTTTGATTCACGTGTGGTTCCAATCCGGTTGTAACACTCTCCCGTTCGGCGAAATCGTAACGCACCATGCCCAATCCCGCCGCAAAGAGAAATACGGCAGCGAGGAATACCATAAGGCTCTTCCGCTCCCCCTCTTTTTCGCCGGAGGACGGATCCGCCTTTGGCGGAAGAGGGGAAATTGAGAGGGGGTGGTACAAAAAAAGAATGCCGCCTAGCAATACAACAAAGCCGGAAAACGCTCCTCCGATATCAAGAAATGAGTGTACAAAAATACCGGCGACAAAACCGGCAATGACGAAATAGAAGACTTTATCAGTTAATGTTTGTGGTTCCATTCCGAAATGAGCGCTTGCTCATCATTCGCCGAGAGTGCTTTTTTGAACTTTGCCGGCTTTCCTTTCACTCTTGCCTCGCACTCTGCCCATGTCTTGTGTGTCTGTACTACTCCACCGACCAGACTCACGTACGAATACGCTTTCGCATTGCTATGAGCACGATTTGAGCTTTTTTCTTTGGCGAGACCGGCATCATAACTCACGTCCAAGATGTTCTTGATGCTGTAGTTCTCAAGAATACCCGAATAGAGTTTAGGGGTAGTACCGTCCGCAAACGCGGTTGCGATTTCATCACATCGGACATTCCCCGCCACTCCCACATGTCCACCAACCTGTTTCCATTCAATAGTTTTTCCCTTCGTCACCCCAATAAGCGCTTCCCACAGGTCGCGATTCTCAACTTCCTTCTTCTGTAAGGTCTTCCAGCCGTTCTTCTGCCAGCCGAACACCCACTTGGTGATACCATTTATGACGTAGGAGGAGTCGGAGTAAATAAGAATATGGAATTTAGAATTTTGAATAGAGGAAAGAGCGGAAATTGCCGCTTGGATTTCCATACGGTTGTTGGTGGTGTGCTCTTCTCGGCCTCCGACTTCAGTTACCTTACCATCTGTAATAACAACCGCTCCAAACCCACCTGGACCTGGATTGCCACGTGACGAACCGTCGGTGAAAATAGTAACAGATTCAAGAGACATGATTTAGAAGTATGACTGGAAATTAAAAAATATCAACAATCCGGAGCCGGAGTTCGATTCTGTTACCGAATGTTGAGCGTTCCAGATTGGCAAGTAGATTTATTGGTCGTCCTTCTATAAGTGCACCGGGAAAGTCCTCGGGCTTTGCGTAAAACTGTATTGCGTTCACGTATACCCCGTTTGTTTTCGCAAAGGTAAGTTTCAAATGTTGCTTCTCTTTACCAAACTGCTCCATTTTCCGCATCCTAGCATTCTCAAAGAGAAATAAAGGCTTCGGATTCCCGACGCCGAACGGAGCGAGCTTGGCAACGTCCTGCCATGTCTTGTCATTCACTTCATCAAAGGAGAGGACAGCATCGGCAACGGTTCCGCTATCAGATACGTATTCACTTCTCACTTTTTCATACGCGCGTTCAAGTTCGGCTTCAAGCAAATGAACCTTTTCAAGCGTCGTAGAAAATCCGCCCGCTTCTTTGTGACCGCCAAAGTCGCTGAACACCGCTCGGGCTTCGTACATCATAAGCGAGAGGTCTACCGAGCCACCGGCCCGGCACGAACCTTTCAGTTCTATGCTCTCCTCCCTACCCCAAAGAAACACGGGGCACCTCATATCTTCGGCAAGCGAGTTTGCGACAAGTCCGAGAAGTGCGGGGCGCCAATTCGGGTTCCCCGCCACCACCACCGTCCGTTGTCCTCGTTCCTCAACATGCTTCCTCACCTCTTTGACAAGCGAAGCAACTTTTCCTTTCCGTTCCGTATTTATTTTATCCAAATGTTTCGCGAGCGTAGTAGCTTCGTTATCGTCGGTTGTAGCGAACAAACGAAATGCATCCATCGGGATTCCCATACGGGATGCGGCGTTAATGCGGGGAGTGATACTGAACCCGACATCATCTTCGGTAATATCATTACGGTTCATGCGAAGGACGGAAAGAAGTTCAGTCATACCAACACGAGGAGATTTCTTCAGTACTTTCAATCCGTAGTAGGCAAAAATTCTATTCTCGCCCGTAAGCGGAACCATGTCGGAGAGCGTGGCGATGCCAACCATATCCAACAGCCATTTCTCCCAGCCAGAAGGAATGGTTACTGGAATTTTCAATTTCCACTGTTCGGTTTTCAACGTGAGGCAAAGCGCTTGGACGAGCTTAAAAATAACCCCACTCCCACAGAGCATCTTTTCGGGATATGCGCAGTCCGCTTGTTTAGGATTTAAAATTGCGTACGCTTTTGGGAGACCATCTTGCGACGGAAGATGATGATCTGTGACAATGACATCAATACCGTGCTCGTTTGCGTGAGCAACCTCGGTACTATCTGTAATACCACAGTCAATCGTAATCAAAAGTTTCGCCTCTGCCTTCGCAAGTTGAGTGATGGCTTTCTGATTCAAGCCAAACCCTTCACCGTGCCGGTCAGGAATATAGTTTTCGAAATTCAGATACCCTATCTTTTTAAAGAAATCATGAAGTACAACGGCCCCCGGAATTCCGTCCGCGTCGTAGTCGCTAAAAATGGCAATTCGTTCATCGTCTTTGACGGCCTTCAAAATCCGTTCCACCGATTTCTCCATATCCTTCATCAAAAACGGGTCGTGGGAATGATGCTCATAGTGCGGATTCAAAAGTGCTTCGGCATGCTCGGCACTTACGATTCCTCTCCCATACAAAAGCTGCCGTACCAGCGGCGAATACGCATGCAAATTCTGCTCTATCTCCGATGATGGGGCGCCCCTAACCGAATACTTTTGCATGCTGGCCATTGTAGCATAGCGTCAGTTGTATTCTTTCTGGAAAAAGAGTATACATAACGTTGGACTCAACCAAAGGAAAAATGAAAACAGTGACTAGACATCACATCACGTTCTTCACGCGACAAGACCTCGACAAGATTCCCAAACTCACGGAACCACGCGAACGACAAGGGAGCACAAAACCGAAACCTGTGGACATGAAAGAAGTCAATACACTCGCCCGATTTACCTTTCGTGGGCCAGAATAGCCTAGTGAACTAAGACAATGAAGTAGAGTGACTTTCGTCAGAAGCCCCATCAAATACGATGGCGGCTTTTTCTTTTCTTGCCTTTTCTATATACTACTTACTAAGTACTACTAGCTACTCACTATGCCCCCCTGCATTTTCTGTAAAATCATTAAAGGCGAAATACCCTCCATCAAGGTCTACGAGGACGCGGATACCTTCGCGTTTCTTGATATCAAGCCGATAAACCCCGGACACACCCTCGTTATCCCAAAAAAGCATTACGTGAACATTCACGACACGCCTGATGAGCTGTTTGGAAAGACAGCAATAACCGCGAAAAAAATCGCTGATGCGATATTAAAGATGGGCGCGAAGGG
>SIBZ01000001.1 GCA_009694955.1 Candidatus Tayloriibacteriota bacterium
GAGACACTTGGTCGTACATCGACATGCCGGCATTGTAACGAACTTCATATCGCGCTCGTCCATCAAGCGTTACTTCTATCACCCTGTCAGGGCTGTTTGCGGGAAGGCTGGCATTGTGAGCGGCAATGAGTTCTTGGTAGCGTTTGCCAATATTTTCGTGTCTTCCCCCATCCGTATCTTCCCCCCCGTTATAGTACTCAAAGTACAGTTCCGGTCCGAATTTCGTCAGCTCTTCATTAGCCAATTTTCGCAAGTTGTCGAGCTCCGTTGCGCGGGTTCTGTGTAGCTTCTTCGTTGCGTTCGGGTCAAACCCCATCGTCAAATCAGCGCTGTACATCACGTACTGTCGCTTTTTAATGCGCATTTCTTCCTTAAATCCGGAATCAAACTCATCGCTCTTGCGTACCTCAACCCAGACTCCCTGCATAATCGTTTCCGTCAGCTGTTCGTTTTGGAAGATTTCAGGGGCATAGCGGTACCAGAGGGCTAGCTCCTTCGTGTCACGCATATTTCTGAGAGCCTTACGGAGTTCAGGATTTTCCCACCCGGGTTGCGTAGGTGCCTCCGGCTTTACGTACTCTCCCGCCCTTCGCTTTTCCTCCATTTGCGTTTCCACCTCCTTTTGCAACGTAGCAATCACCTTTTCATTTTCTGCTACTTTTTGTTCAATCCACGCAACAATAGCGCCGATTGTTTCTTTGTCGCCTTTGTCGATGCCCTGGACCCGCTTCAGGAGGTTTCCTCGGTCGGTATTGGGTCCCATCAGCCGAAGTTCGTTCAGAATGGCCTCGGCCTCGGGTTTTGCTTCAGTTAGAGGTGCTTCAGATACCATATGCACATATTACCTTATTAATGTTGTCTTTAGTAAAGCAAATCACTCCCCCCTTTTTTCTTTCCCCTCTTCAATTCAGCCAAAATCTCCCTTAGGTATTCCTGTTCTTTTCTCATACCAGACAAGCTCATCTGTGACGGAAGTGCGTTTCGAATCGAATCCTCCCGGTTGACCGCAGTCTGATATTCGATATATCTCGCGTTGTACTCCTGCTTTCGCGTCTCACCGCGCTTTGAGTCTTCGACGAGGCGTTTTACGCGCGCGTGTATCATTTCCTGCTTTTCGCCTTCGGTCAGCGCGTGCTCATCTTCGGCAAGGGCGCGCACGAAACTTGCGGGGAGCACTCCGTAATCCACGAGCTCCGGCTTGAAGTGGTCGTCCTTCGGGGTTAGTTCGATGTATTCCTGCGGGGTTAGTTTGGCGAACGCCGTCGACATCTTATTAACTAATTGGTCAATCGCACCTTGGTTTTTAACATTGAATTCCTTCAGCTCCTTCTCCGCCTCCTCCATTGCCTTCTCCGCTTTCGCCAGTCCGTGATACTCCGAAGAAAGTTGCGGTTCCAGGCTTGCTATTGCCGCTTTTGCGGCCTGGTCAGTTGGATTTTTGGCGAACTTTTCCTTTGCGTCTTTGTATTCAGTCCACCTCCGCAGAGCGTCTTTTTGGGCTTGTGTGGGTTCCTGCGCTGTAGCCAGACTCTGTCCCGCTAAAGTAACTCGGGATTGATGCTCTTTTGTCGCCCGTTCAAGCTCTTGTTCCGCCGCTGTAATTTGTACCTGTTGCGCCTGCTTCGCCAGCTCGAGTTTTTGCTCCGCCGCTGTAATTTGTACCTGTTGCGCCTGCTTCGCCAGATCGCGTTTTTGCTCCGCCGCGGTAATTTGTACCTGTTGCGCCTGCTTCGCTCGGTCAAGTCCTTGCTGTGCGGTTGCGATGGCAGGGGCTTGTTTTGCTTTCTCGGCATCCAGTTTCTTTTGCGCGTTTTCAACAAATCCTTGGAATATTTTGTTGTTCGGGTCTGTAGCAAGATCCGCCTTCTCTTCAGCGAGTCTTTTTTCTGCTGCCTCAATTTCAGGTGTTTTCCGCTCGGCTCGTTCAAGCTCTTGTTCCGCCACTGTGACGTTTCCTGCCGGTACTTTGGCCCGTTCAAGCTCTTGTTCCGCCACTGTGACGTTTCCTGCCGGTACTTTGGCCCGTTCAAGCTCTTGTTCCGCCGCTGTGACGTTTCCTGCCGGGACATTTGCCTGGTCAAGCTCTTTCTGAGCAGCTTCAATTTCCCTCACGTCTGCTTTCGCATCCGTGAGCGCCTTTTCCGCGGCGGCAACCTCCACAGGGTTGGGGTTTGCTGTCTGGGCCAGCTTGGAGGCATTTTCCGCTTCCGTTACGTTCTTGCGTGCATCCGCAAGAGCTATTTGATGTTGGCGTTGGTCTGTCCGAAGAGGGTGCAACTTCTCCCCCGCCCTCCGTGCGACATTTATGTGACCAATGGCGCGCCGAACCGAAGCGTCATGCTCGGACTCTTCGTACGCCTCTTCGGCAGACTTGCTCCCGCCGAATTTCGCATCCGCCATACGACCGGTTGTTTGTTCGCGGAAGAATTTGCCGACTGCGGTGTTTCCTCTGGGAGTCTGCGACAGCCGTTCGTTGAGGTTACGCATACTGGTATATTTTAGCGCGCCGGCGCCAATTTTTGAAAACAAGCCGACGTGCTTATCATCCGCCATTTTCGCTGCGTTCTTCTCTTGCCACTTTTCCCCGAGATGCCCAAGCCCGAACCCCTGCATAGCGTGTCGTCCGACGAGGCCGGTCCCCTCTCCCTTCAGCTTGTGGCCCCATTCCATCATAAGGTCGCTTCCCCGAGCACCGAGCGATTGTGCGACGATGAGGCATCCGACCATTAAGCCGATGAGAATAATAAAGTTGAATACGATGATAAGCGGAGCAGAAGTCGTTCCCGTCAGTGCCGCGGCGAATCCTTGCGTTCCGCTATTCGCGGCAATGCTCATCGACTGCTGAAAGGCGTCGGAGTTGATGGTATACACCACGATGTAGGAAAGGAGGAGGTAGAGAGGCGCGAAAAACGCCTGGCTCCAGAGTTTGTTCCACCACGCGCTCGCAAGTCCCGACGCTCCGGGCAGAAGCCACGACACGAACGCGAGCGGGGAGAGGAGCATCAACATAATCAGTGTAATACCCCGCAAGACAAACATTATGGACGCCGCGAAGAAGACGAACGCGGCGACAAGCATCAGCACCGAGCCGAAGAGGCCCATTAAGATGATGTTCAGCATATTGATGCCTCCGCCGATAAGGCTTGTGGTATTCGCCTGCTTTCCTCCCCCGTTCAGGCTGTTCGGGTTGTAAATCGTCTGGAGGCGGAGTCCTTGCATAAATGCTTCGGAGAGTCCCGCGTCCCCGCCCTGCCGATGTTCCGCTGGCGCTATGAGATTGTAGAAATGGAGCGCGGCTATATTGGACGCGTCAACCACCGCTTTGGTGATAAAGAGCGAAAAGTTGATGAAGATGGCGACGAGCACCATTTGTGCGAGAAACCCCCACGCCTGTTCGGCTTTGAGGCCGAGCGTAATCGAGATTCCACACCAGAGCGCGATGAAAATGAATACGATATTGGATACATCGCGGATAACCTTCCATCCGATATCCACAATCGGAAGGTCATGCAAGAGACTGCTCATATTGAGCGTCCGCTCAAGTGTGATGTTAAGGAGTGCGCCGGATACCCAGAGTGTCCGTGCCGCGAGCCACATACCGAGGTTCGCAATCAAGGCGACACAGCCGTCGAGATTGATTGACGGGACGATACCAAGTCCGCTATATGCGACACAGCCTTTGGTCTGCGGAGGCTCCGAAGGCAGTTTACTCTTTCCGTTTTGCGGAGCGGTCGGAGACCCACCCTTTCCGTCGGGGGCGTAGCCTTTCTGGGCGGGAGGAGAGTCAAGTCCTGTCGCTCCCGGGTCAATACCCGGTATTCCTTGCGCGAGTACAAACGTCGTTGGCACAAAGAGTACCCCCGCAACAACGCTCGAGAGAAGGAGGCTCACTATACCGGTTGTGAAGAAGCGGTGCATGGATTAGTTGATGACAAAATCAAGCGGAAACGCAAGTGTCTTGTCCGCCCCCGAGTCATCTTTATACAAAGCCTCAATGAGTATTCGGACGGTACGTCCCTTTTCGAATCCGCCCGTAGCGAGAAGCGCATCCTTAAAGCCTATGGCAACGGGCTTGTCAGGAGTTGCAGTCAGTCCCTCGGCGAAGATAATCGGTTTTGAGGTTTCTTGTATGTCTCCTAAACAAGAACCTTTCAATTTCCGGTTCGGTGGAGCGTCGGCGCAGACAATCGGATTTATTTTTCTGTCGCCTCCTGTGCCGAGAAGGAACGGTGGTGTCTCGCCGGACGTGATGGAATTCCCAAACGCGAACACGAAGCTTTTGGTCCCGTTCGCGAACGTATCGAAATATTGCCTCCACTGCGCCGGAATAGTCGGAGGGCTTCCCACAAGCAGTTTCGCCTGGAGTGTTATGTTTTTTAGCTCTTTATTTGTCCGGAGTTGAATGGCGAGTTCCGGCGGAAGCGCGAGTGTTTCTCCCGCGATGAAGTCACGGCAAATACCCGAAGGACAGTTTCTCACGGAAAGAGATGTCGGATTAAATCCAACTTGCAGGGGAATGTTCTGGGGGACGGTCGAACCGGCACTGCCGACGGGTGTTTGCTTGCCGAACACCTCCACTTCGACGATGATGAGAGGGAAAAAGTATCTATCTGTGGCCAATGCAGATTGTTCTATTCGTACGTAACGCCCTTTAGTTCCAGTGGGGAGGGGAATAGTGTACCTAGGACTTCTGTACGTGTACAACGGAGCAGAGTTAGAAGAAGTTTGAGCTCGAACAGGAACCGAGTACACCACTTGTCTGGCGTCGTTCAAGACGGAGACCACAAAGCTTCCATTTCTAAGCGTGTTGTTGAACTCGCCATTTTTATCTGAGTCCCACGGTCCGGCGGGGCGGTAGATGACCACCTCTTTTATTTCATCGGTGGTCCACCCCCTTGTCTTGTTTGCCCCGCTAGCTTCCAAGTCAACCTCCCACCATTCCGATGATTCCGATGAACCGGCGTTTGTGCAGGAAAAAGACAGATAGTTTCCGTCCCCTCCCGAAGTATTACCGTCTACCGCAACTTCGGCGAAAGGTTTTTGCGCCCAGTAGTTCCAGAATTTGGTACAGTCGCTTGATTGCGAGGCAAGTTTCCCAACTGACATATTTCCTTCAATCGCTTGTGTTGGCGGAGGCGTAGTCCCGGTATTGCTTGGAGCATTCGGTGCTCCGGCGCGAGTGAGTGCGTCATCGTTGTTCTGTTCCGCGTACTGGTTGACGCGGTTCCGGCAACCAACCTGCACCTGCTGGAAATACGTGGACCATTCCGTGTCATCGGACTTGGTGATGAACTCCTGTCCCTCAGCCCTAACGAGAGTTTCATCTGGCCCGGGTGGGGCGCTGTGCTCAATTTCAGTCCCATTCGTCTTTCGGTATGTCGGCACACTCGTGTTGTACACATAAGGGTCCCCCGTTGTTACTTTTCGATATGATTGCTGGCCCCCCGCCGTACTCTGACGCACCGCAGCCGTTGGAAATCGAATAGTTTCTACTCCTTCGTAGGTTGCCCCACTATTTTCAAAGAGGTCGAACGGTACGGGTTTTGGGCTAACTGTAAGTCGTTGCCCGCGATTTTCAACCGTGTACGTCCTTCCCGCTTGTGCACCGTCGAGCAGTTTTACCGACAGGGTTTGAACTGGATTTGTTGCGGTCGAATCAGTAATAATCCTTATGACTTCTGCGTTCGCCCGTCTATAGGAAACCAGCATCACACGATTGCTCCCCCCTCCTTCTGCTTGGTACTCAAAATCGCAGTTAATACCCGCGGGTGGACGTATCGTTGCCAGCCGTTCCGCCGCTTCGGGGCTTGCGACCAGCTGGTCGAGGTATGACGGTCCTCCCCCCTGCTCCGGCTCGCTATTTCCAAGCAGTCCTCCGGGGCCGAGCGTTCGAACAAGGAGTTGGTTCACTAATGCTCCGAAAATCTCGTCAAGTTCGTCGGCGACCTCGAGTTCGCGGAGTGTGCTCGAGAGCGTGCTGTTTCCTTGCCCTACAATCATAGCGCCGGGAGTCTTTATCTTCCCCGGTGTCTTACACGCGCCTGTTCTCGTCACTTTGCCGTTGCGGTCTTTTTCGTCCGGGTAGTACTCTTCGCAACTTCTCCACGATTTAAATCCTTGGCCAAAATCGAGCAGTTTGATTTCTTTTCCGCTCGCGGTCACAATGCTCGCATCGAGCTTGCTCACTGTCCCGAGGTACGCGCCGTACACATTGTTTTGCGGGTTGCCGGTGATTGATATCCAGTTGCGCCAACCGCCCGAACGGAAGTTTCCCGTGACGAACGAGTCGTACGAACCGCGCACATTGGCAATCACATCGGAAAGCCGGCAACGGACATCTTCGCGGGTATTCAGCGAATATTGGAGACCGAGCGCGAATTGCAGGTTAAGGCGGAACGGAGCACAGAGCATTGGGGCGATTTTCTCTATTTCACGCCCGAATTCTTTATCGGCGACATCCATAAGGAACCCTTCGGGGTTCGTTATGAAGGAAGGCTTGCCTTCAAATCCACTGTTTATCCAGTTAACGACGCTTTTGGTGAAACTCTGCAGTATGGTGCGAGCTATTTGTTTGGCCGTAATGTCCAGAATGCATTCTTTCAGCAAGCTTCCTTTTGTATTCGAATCAGTTTTTCTGTTATATGAAGCGACCGTAGAGTCGTACGTAGGCACTTTAAATACATTTATCGCTGCTTCCCCAAGCGCCTGTGCCCCGCCAATAAGAGAGTTAAAGAGGTATCCTCCGAGGCATCCGAGTATGGCGTCCGTGCGTTTCGGGTAGAGCAAAAGAGCCGTTGGTGCAATAAGCAATACGGCAAAAAAAGGCGGCAACCATTTTTTCCACACCCTCTTCACTGTGCTACTAGTATAGCAGACGAGTGTGGATAAAAGGTGGAAAAACAGTGGATAAAAGAGAAAGGAGGGGGTAGTAAGCAGAAAGCAATTAAGCGAACTAAGAAAAAGAGGTTGTGCGGATATTCTTAATTAATCCGTTGTATAGTTGCTCGCCTTTGAATCACGAGACTTTTATCCTGTCATTCCAGCTTTTGCTGGAATGACAGAGGGCTAAGAGGACGGCTCGAACCTCGGTCTTTTTTCTTTCCTAAGAAGCTAGCAAGCTAAATAGCTACTCCAGTATCGCTACTCCGGGTTCCTTTGGGTCGAACGAGACGTTATGAAGCGTGAAAATCCGCTTCATTTCGGCGAAGGTGTTAGAAAGAAGCTCAAAACTATGTGGATATGTCCCAATACTGGCAAGCGCCTTTGCAGGGTCGCTTATCACGAACTTCATACCTGCGACGCTCTGCGCTATGCCACTCATCGCGTTTACGAGACTAATATGGCTATTTACAAAGGGTTCCGGCACCTCAACAAGCACGAGCTCATTTAGCATGCCCTTGTAGACTCCAATACGCTCGTCGAGGTCTTTGAGCACTGAATCATCCTCTCTTTCTATGGCGATTGTAATGGTGTTGAGTTCATTTTCTCCTATGTTTGCGTATTTTTTGAAGATACCGGCGACTTCATTTCCGTATGTTCTTAAAGTTTTCAGGTTAAATGCTTCGCTGACTGTCAGGTCGGGCCGCTCATACAGCCTTACCGCATCGATCGGAGGAGGGTTGTTGAAGAATTTCAGAAGTAATTTGCGCTCATCATCGGCGGTAAGCGGTTGCCCGCTTTGTTTCATTTTGAGATATTCCCCGAACAGGTTTTGAGCGATATTATCGGTAAGCGTGGGCTCGTTTTTAAGTCCCAGAGTCGTTTTTTCTCCGACGGTTTGCGCATCAAGCTTGTCGTCAGGTCCCGCTTTAAGCGGGTCTCTACCCGAAGCCACTTCGACGCCGTCCGCGGTCGTATCTCTGTCAGTGTCGGGGTTGTTTCTGTCCGTCTTCCACAACTCCTCTTCCCAATCCTTCAGTCCGTCGCCATCCGTGTCGCGGTCAAGAATCGCGTTCACCTTCCCTATATTCTCTGTTGAGAGCGCCCCATAGACCGTTTCGCGCTTTTTCACCTTGAAACCGAAAAAGACCCCTACACCGATGATGGAGAGGGCGACGAGAATGATAAGAAAACGGCGGAACATCATAATTGCTCTAGTATAGCATCACTCACATTCTGGGTTACCCGAACGCGCCTCAAAAACTGAAAATGGCCCCCGGTTCTTCAGGACCAAAACGTATGCGCGCTTTCGTAAATGATTGCATAAGATTACTAAACGCCTGAGCCGCTGCAATAGCGGCATCATTGTAGTGGTCGAGGAAACTCTGAGCCTGCAGAGTGAAATCTTTTTGTTCCGCGACAAGTTCTCGCACTCCTTTGCTTAACGCAGTATAACTCTTGGTAAGCGCTGTGTGATACATTTCAACGGGGGAAGGAGCGCGTATCGCTTCGAGCTTTTCGGATACTGTCCTGTATGTCTCGCTGAGCGCAGAAAGCCGGGCAATCGATGTTTCGCTTGGATTTTGCGTTGCTTCAGTAAAGACCTCATATTCAAGCTTCCCTTTTTGTAAGTAGAACAATATAAGCGTTCCAGCCTCATTTCCGTACGTGTGAAGTGCCTTTTGTTCGGCTGTTTCGTCCTGCTCCACGGGAGGCGGGGCATCCGCGGTTTTTGGTGCCGCTACATCTTGAGTTTTCGCGAAAGGGGAAAATGAAAGAGTATAGTACGGAGCGAGAATTTTTTCTGTGACATCAGTACGCTGGTCCATCCCTTTTTTCGTAGGGTCGCGGCGAGATTGTACCTCGTTCCCATCTAAAGTTCCGTCTGCGTCAGTATCTGGGTTATTGGGGTCAGTGCGGTAAAGCACTTCTTCCCAGGCTGAAAGACCATCCTTGTCCGTATCGGTATAGACACTTATTATTCCGGAAGGGTCGGGCGCGGCGGCAGGCGACTTGGGAAGCAAGATTCTCTCAGTTTTTTTGAGGCCCACGTCTTGTTTGAGGAGTGGCCACACGCCCCATATTATGGCGCATAAAGACAATAAAACTATGAAAATCTTCCGCGGCATTCTTACATTGTAACAGCATTCAGCCGGTATGTTACAATATGGATACAGTGCGTGTTATGAAACTATTTCTACCCTCCCGGCGGCACTTCTGTGTCCGAGGTTTCTCTGTGCTAGGAATACTGCTTTTGTTGGTCAGTGTGTCAGCGCCTCTTCCTGTTTTGGCACAGGTGTCATTCGGCGGGCGAGTTACTTTTCAAGACCCCATCTGCCAAGGGCCACCATTCGTGCCGGTTGCCATGGAGTTTATCATTGCGCAACCACTACCTGAGGGAACTGGCGCGATACCCGTCCCGCTTATGTGGCCGCTTGGCCTTGTCACCTTTCAAAATGGACCACCAACGCACATCGGGCAAAACATACTTGGAAAATGGTGGGGGTGGTTCCCTTGCATTCTCTGGATTTGGGTTCCCTGTGGGCTTTCAGTCTGTCCGTACCCCATCATTAAAGGCGGGGGCGGTATCATTATCTACAACGGTTCAGGCCTCTAGCAAGTGCAAACCATTGTTCGCAAGAGACATTTTCCGCCCGCGCGGTTGCGGAGATGTCGCATTGAATGAGTGTTTCTCTCGTCACGCGCAGATTCGAGGAAAGCAGTTTCCGCGGATGTGAGAAGCCTTTTTTGAGTGTTTCAAAAAAAATCTGCTCGCTGATACCCTCAAAAAAATTCTTCGATATCCCCTCTATCGCGATAATCCCCGAATCTACTTTCGGAGGAGGAGAAAAGGACCCCGCTTTCACGGTGTCGATGTATCTGGGCGCGCCGTACGCTTTGACGCTTATCGAGAGGATGCTCTCTTTCTTGTCGCTTGCGACTATTCTCTTCGCCACCTCTTTTTGCAAAAGTAGCACCATTGCCGAGGGCTGTCTTTCCGATTCCAAGAATTTTCGTATCAGAGCCCCTGTAATGTAATACGGTATGTTTGCAACGACTTTATAGGAAGGAGTCAGTAGTAAGTAGTTAGTAGGAGAAAGGGTAAGGATATCGGCGTGAATAAGGCGCAGTTTCCCCTCGGCGATTTCTCTCGCGAATTTTTGTGTGAGTACCGGTATAAGCCGGTCGTCTTTCTCAACCGCGACAACCTTCCCTGCCAGTGCAAGCAGAAGCGCGGTGAGCACACCTTCTCCAGGGCCGACCTCGAGCACGGTATCTTCAGGCGAAAGACGGCCCGCTTCGGCGATTTTGTGAAGTGCGCTTGCGGAGCGGAGAAAATGTTGACCTAGTGATTTCTTTTTGAACATAGGTGAGATGGTACTCCTCTGGAAAGCGTTTTGGAATCAGAGTATTATTACCGAATATGGCTTCTAAGCATATACAAAGTCCACAGCCTGGGTTTTTGGATAATCCAGAAAGCCGTCTCTCGCTCCGAATCAATAAGGTGCTCGCACTCGTTACGATATTGTCTATACTCGGCTTTGTACTTGAAACCGTTCCTTCGCTCGCATCTTACCACACCATTTTCGCCGTAGTTGAATACACCGTGGCCGCGATTTTCACGGTCGAATACGTTATACGACTTGTGACGGAACAAAAACGCTGGAACTATATCTTCAGTTTCTACGGTCTCGTGGATATTGCCGCCATTCTGCCGACCTATTTGGGACTTGGCAATCTTACTCCGCTGAAAGCGGCGCGAGCAATTCGGATTCTTCGCTTTCTGCGACTCTTGCGACTCTTAAAGATAACACGCATGCATGGGATGCGTCAGCATACGGACGTTGATAGCGTCTACAAGCTCAACATCCAGATTTATTTGGTCGCGGTCTTTACATCTCTCGTCATGTTGGGGAGCGCCCTATATCTCTCCGAGCGCACCCAGTCTGCGTTCGCATCTATTCCCGCAAGTATGTTCTGGGTAACGCACATCATTCTCGGTGGCGAACCGTTCGCTTCGCCGCAGACCGGATTCGGCATGGGGGTTGAACTCCTCGTGCGTTTCGTCGGCCTTATCCTCTTTGGCTTCTTGATTCACATCGTCGGTTCTTTCGTCAACAGCGTGCTTCTCGGAACAAAAGTAGACAAAAGTTCATCTGTTCGAGGAGAAGAGGCATAACCGAGAACTACTCAAAAAAGATTATCTTCCCTCCTCCTTCCAGATAATTCTCCGCCTGCAGAAACTCCTCATCAATGTCAAAAATAAACTCGGACGGAACGGTGACTTGCCGAGAGCCAAAGATGGTACGCACTCCCGCGTACGAGAGAAATACTTTTTTCTTCGCCCGCGTGACTGCCACGTAGAACAGTCGGCGCTCTTCTTCAGAGGAGTCTTCGTTCTTTGTTTCGTTCATACGCTCGTGCGGGAACAGTCCCTCTTCAAGGCCGGCAATAAATACGTACTCAAATTCAAGCCCTTTTGACGCATGCACCGTCATCAGGCGTACTGCCGGTTTTTCGTCTTTCAGCTCATCTTGGTCGCTCTGGAGAGCGACATCGGACAGGAATGCATCCACAGCGGACAGGCGGTCCGTTTTCGCGTCATACCTCGTCGCAAACGTGACCAGTTCCTTGATGTTTTCGAGACGCTCTTCGTCTTCGGAACCTCCCTTTTTCAATTCCGCTTCAATTCCACTCGTACTTACAATCCATTTGATGGCCTCGGAAAGTGGGAGACTCGAGAGCTTCTGCCGGAGCTCGAGGAGGAGTTTCTTAAACGCGGAGAATTTCTCGCGCATCGCCGGCGGGAGCTCCCCTTCCTTCCCCGCGAATATTTTAAGAAGCGTCACTTTGCCGATACCGCGCGCCGGCACATTGATAATCCTCCGAAGGTCGCCGATACTTTCCGGATTTTCGGCTGCGCGGACATAGGAGAGCACGTCCTTGACCTCTCTGCGTTCGAAAAACCGCACGCCAAGCACTTGATAGGACACTTCTTCGCGAAGAAACGCTTCTTCAAGTACCCGGCTCTGGAAATTTGCGCGGAAAAGTACCGCGATTTCAGCGGGAGAAACCCCTTCCCCGATAAGCTGTTTGGAGCGCTGTGCGATGAACGACGCTTCTTGGACTTCATCATAACCGGTAAAGAGTCCCACTTTCTCGCCTTCGCCGTTTTTGGTGAACAGTGTCTTCTCCCTGCGCATCTTGTTTTTCTCAATGATGCGGTTGGCGACAGTGAGAATGGTTTGTGTCGAGCGGTAATTTTCTTCAAGCAACACTATTTTCGAATTCGGATAATCCTTCTCGAAATTAAGAATGTTCTTGATGCTTGCTCCGCGCCAGCTGTAAATATTTTGGTCAATATCCCCCACAACCGCGATATTTTTGTGTGCTTCGGCGAGGAGCTTCGTAAGCATATACTGCACATGGTTCGTGTCCTGATACTCGTCAATGTGGATGTAGCGCCACAGTTTTTGGTAGTGTGCGCGGACGGCACCTTCCTTTTCGAGAAGAATGGCGGTTTTGAGTAAGAGGTCGTCAAAGTCGAGCGCCTTCTCCTTTTTCAGGAACGCTTCATATTTTTCCCACACCTCCCCGACTATCTGAGGATAGTATTCCCCCTCCGAACGCTCCTTAAACTTCGCGAGTTCGACCATCTTCCCTTTCTCCCTGCTGATTGCTCCAAGGATTTTTCCTGGCTCGAACTGCTTCGGGTCAAGGTCGGTTTCTTTGAGCGCCTCTTTGACGGCACTTATGGAGTCGCTTCGGTCAAAAATGGTAAAACGCTTTGAAAGGCCGAGACGTTCGCTGTTTTCCCGCAGGATGTGTACGCCAAGAGAATGAAAAGTGCCGAGCCATGGGTATGTCGGAAGGACTGGGTGGTCCGGAGAAAGGGAACGGTCACTCGCCACGAGAGCGTGCACCCGCTCGCGCATTTCTTTTGCCGCTTTATTGGTGAAGGTAATGGCGAGAATGGATTCTGGAGGAACCCCTTTCTTAATGAGATGCAAAATCCGGTGCGTAATGACACGCGTCTTCCCCGCTCCGGCACCCGCGACGATAAGTAAGGGGCCTTCGGTGTGCTCAACAGCCTCCTTTTGTCGGGAATTGAGTCCGTGTAGATACTCCATCCCGTTAGAAGCAGGACACGGACACACGATATTGTCCGCATTCACCACTTAGTATATTACTGACTAATATTTTCATATGCTCGCTCTTTTTGTGTACGTGTCCGCGACTTCTAACGGGACCATAGCGTGAACACTATAGCACGCATGAAGCAGTAAGTAGAAAGTAGTATGTAGTAAGTAGAAAGTAGTATGTAGTAAGTAGATTACAATTTAAATCCCGTTTTTTAGTCTTCACTACGTACTACTTTCTACGAGCCACATACTGCTTTTGGGTTGCCCCACTTGTTTGATCGACCCCGTTAGAAGTCTGTAAGAATCTCCTCTTGCTTTTCAGCAAGGACCCTCACATTTTTATAGTAGATTTTGATTTTTCCGTTATCCACAGTGACTTCTAACGAGGTTGACTTTCGAGGGTTTTTCAGCTACTGT
Source organism: Candidatus Tayloriibacteriota bacterium (assembly GCA_009694955.1). Taxonomy (GTDB): domain Bacteria; phylum Patescibacteriota; class Minisyncoccia; order Phycocordibacterales; family UBA10002; genus UBA10002. The sequence goes on from SIBZ01000001.1 coordinate 13,440, forward strand.
TAAAGGGTCCTGGAAGACTGGGAGACAGACGAAAATGGCCTAGCAAGGCCGTTTTTAACGGAAGGCACGACAGTGACGATAACCGAGAGCAGAGCTTTGTAAGCAATCTAACCAGTGCCTATACCATAATCACGGAAACCCATGTAACACCTCGTCGGGTTTCTGTCATTTTGATAGCACGTTTGATTTCTCAGGAGTTCTCCTTTCGGCCTTTCTTTTATAACGATACACACTCACAACTCACACTCCAGAACCTCCTTCTCCCGCCGAGTCGTTGTTAAAACGGCCAAGTACAGCGCTCATACTATAGCGTTGCTTTTGGTGTTCTCTTTCTTTTTGGCACCTATCGAAGCACACGCGGGCGTCTTTTCGTTTGTCGCCGGCCTGTTCACCGAAGAAGCCAAAGCGGAAAACACCTCCTCCCCCGTCAACTCCCAGAATGTCGGACTGCTTGAAGCTGTTCGCAATCCCGACCCTAATGCCGCAAAAGGCGGGGGTGATATTACCGTTGTCGGGGGTGTGGCGCTTCTTGCGGAAGCTGGTCCCGAAGGCACGCTCGCCAACATCGAAGAAAACCAGAGTTCCGCCATCAGTTTGTACATCGTGCGCGAGGGCGACACGCTGGGGGCTATCGCCAAGATGTTCGGCGTTACTACGAATACGATTGCGTGGGCAAACGACATTTCACGAGGCGTCATCCGTCCAGGACAGACGCTTATAATTTTGCCTATTTCCGGAGTCCGGCACACGGTAGCCAAAGGCGACACCATTCAAAGTATCGCCAAGAAGTACAAAGCAGATGTGACCGAGGTTGCGCAGTATAACCATCTCACCGAGAGTGCAAAACTTGCTATTGGGGATATTGTGCTTGTGCCGGATGGTGAAATCGCCGCTCCCCCCACTGCGAGCGCGGCAGGACGGCCAGCGACACTCCACGGTACCAACGGACCGAATCTCGAAGGATACTACCTGCGTCCTCTTATCGGCGGACGCAAGTCGCAGGGTTTGCACGGATACAACGGTGTTGACCTCGCGAGCTATATGGGTGCCCCGGTTCTCGCCGCGGCGGCGGGTGATGTTATTATCGCTCGTTCATCAGGGTGGAACGGCGGGTACGGAAACTATATTGTTATTGCTCACCCGAACGGAACACAAACACTCTACGGCCACCTTTCAGCGCTCGCTGTTACTCCAGGCAAGACCGTTGCGCGCGGGGAAATCATCGGCTATCTCGGCAACACGGGGCGTTCGACCGGTCCGCATCTCCACTTTGAAGTTCGCGGAGCTAAGAATCCATTCTGAAAAATAAGTAGTTAGCAGAATGTAGTACGTAGAAAGAAAAACCGCGGAAACGCGGTTTTTTTGTTTTCTTGACTCATACAGCCATTTCATTATAGCTCCGTCAGAACTCATGTCCGGAAACATTAGTCTTTCGGAGGAAGGAATGATGAAGATAAGTCGTATATGCGGTGGATGCACAGCGTGCTGTAAAACTCACGCTATCGCCGAGCTTCAAAAGCCAGAAGGCACAGTATGTTCGCACTGTACCGTGGGTACGGGCTGCCGGATATACGCGTCACGTCCCAAATCGTGCAGGACATTTCAGTGCGCGTGGCTCATGGGCTTTGGTCTTTCAGAGTATCGCCCAGACATGACCGGTATCGTTCCCGATTTTCAACAAACCGCGAAGTTTGGTTTAGTGTTGTGTCTGTGGGAGACGAATGAGGATGCGCTGAGCACTGCGTTTGCGATTCGACAGACAAGACTCAATTTTGAACTCGGCAAGCCCGTTCTCCACGTACCGATTCTTGGTACCCCCAAGTTCTATCTTCCAAGAGGAAAACGAAGGTCTGATGGTTCCATTATTCTTGATGGAACTAAGGTCAAGCTCGTTGAGGTAGTGGAGTTTGTTGAAGGAAGATTCTAAGCCGCCTAGTAACTCTTTGTGAATGGCGGTTTTTTTGTACATAAATCGAGGTCCGCGCACTCCGCAGACCTCGCACAGCACTGTTTCAGTTTAATTGCCGACTCGTCCGAGCCAGCTTGCTCTCCCTGCACGGGCGAGGTCGGTGAGCATAAAGCAAATGGCGTTTCGAACGATGTCCGCTGCCCGCCCATCTTCTTTGTGTCCGTTTCTCCGTTCAAAACTCTCATCAACCCGAGGTATTTTCCTCTTTCCGGCGACCCGGGGCGGAGTGTAGTCGAGCCGGTAGACGCAAATCCTATGTTTCCCTCTGTGGACCAGGAAATGGCACAGCTCTTTTTCTTTCGGCAGAGTGAAACCGCGCTTTACTTTGACGCGGACTTCGCGCAGGGTGAATGTGGTTGCGCCGATGTGCAGACGCCTCTTTTTCAGTAGTTTTGAGGGTGGTCCGGAAAGGCCGATGCGAATCTCAATTCTCGGTTTCTTCACTGGCTTATCCCTTGGTTGAGGGTGGAACTGTTGTTTGGAACCATCATACGCCTTTCGTTGCAAAGGGTAAAACAGAGAGAGGTGCTTATCCGTGTCGAGTTTGACTTGTTTCAACTTTTATGTCAGTGTTCTCGCAAACGAACAGTTCACCCAAAATAAATTAGACTATGAATGATATCTCCCTCTTCTCGCAGTTCTGGAACATTGCGGTCCTCCACATCGGAGTAGTCATGTGGCCCGGACCCAATCTCACTTTGGTGGCAAAAAATAGCGTCACTCTACAGCTTCGGTTCGCTCTCTACTGCACGCTCGGAATCGCAATCGGAACCATTGCTCATGTGAGTCTGGCTCTTGTGGGAGTCAGCGGAATCGTCGCAGCTTCACCGGTTATGTATAGGGTTCTTCAGGTTATCGGTGCTGGCTATCTCATCTATGTAGGCACGAAAGCGATTAGAGCAATGCCCTACCGGTTGGAAGAGGAGGTCGGGGCTGCTAAGCAAACACGCACGGCCCATGGCGCCTTCAGGGAGGGTTTCACCAACCAGATGACGAATCCAAAATCATACTTCTTTTTCTTCACCCTCTTCACCCAGGTGGTGGGGGAAACTCCCGTCGGCATAAAAGTGCTCTACGGTCTATGGATGGCGACCATAACGTTTCTGTGGTTCGCTTTTGTGACCGTCACGCTTTCGAATCCGCTAGTGAAGAAGAGATTCAGTGCGAGCATTCACTATGTGGCGCGAGCGGCCGGAGTGTTCCTGATTGGTTTTGGGATATGGATACTCCGCTCGGCCTTTCGGTAGCCGGACGTCATTCAAACCCCGGCACTCTCAGCCGCCCCGATGGTACATTGGGGCGGTTTTTCTTATCCATATTCCAAGTGCTCATTACTAGCTACGAGTTCTGCAGCTGCTTCGGACGATACTGTAGGGCTTCCATGAGGTCACCGGTGGTGATCTCATCATGACCCTCCAGATCAGCAACGGTACGTGCGAGTTTGATGAGTCGGTGATAGGATCGGGCCGAGAGGTCCAGCTTCTTCGCGGAGAGGTTGAGCGCCGCTTTCACCTCATCGGAGAGCGGAAACTCCGTGTCGGCGATTATCGCGTCATTTTCAAGATAACGGGTACAGAAGTACGTGTACTCATCATCGGCCATCGGCGGGATGTCTATACTTTTTTGGATAAGCGGATGTAACGCATTATCGGTTAGAATTTTTCACCGAAGAATTGTTCAAATTTTCTGCGGAGCTGAGCTGCTTTTCTTGTATGGTGCTCAAGCGTTATCTTGGCCGGTTTTGAATCGGTGAAGAGGGTGATTGCTTTTTGTATAAGTGTTGGGCTGAACGAGGAAGTGGTGCGATACAGCTCCTCGATCTGTTCTAGCGTAGTCGGATGTAAAGTGACGGTCAGAACATAGTCGCCGATGATATTTTTGTACGCAGTATTTTTCCCATGAAAAGGGCTTTTGCCGAAGGAGTACGTAACCGTTTCTTTCGATAAGAACGAAGTAGCCGCCCAAGTATCGAGAAAGGATTTGCTTCCGATGATCACATAGAGTTTCCTCCCTGCTTGCGAGAGCGCATTGATATATTGTTTCTCCTGTTTCGTTTGAACCAAGTGGAACCACAAGTGCGGGTTCCAGCCGAGCAGCTTTTTCCGATCCGGTCCGGAAGAGAGGATGAGAAGCAGATGGGACCACAGCTCATTAAGACGCAGGAGATTCGTGAATTTCCACGAGCGCTTCTGCCCGCGGTCGGGGATAAGGTGTTCGTGTGTCGCATCCAGGTACATTTTTGACAGAGAATCGGTAAACGAAAAGAGCGAGAGCACCCAGGCCATCTGCAGGCTGTACTGTTTTTTGAATTTTACAAGTGCACCCTCTCTTTGCAGTGCCCGCAATGCTTTATACACTCCCTGAATACTCGGGGGTTTCCTGCCAAGATGCATGCGGATCTCCCCTGCGATAAGTGGGGTCTTTTCACCGAGGAGGCGGATTATCCGCTCTTCAAGTTGTTCTTTAGTTCCGAAAAGCATGCCTGTATTTTAAACCTTTAGTTTAAAATATGCAATTTAAGGCCTATTTAGTGGTCATAGATTGTACTACGTGGTGTACTATACGCAGCAAGCACATTGTCGTGATTGCTAGAAAGGCAAATCTTATGAAAGTTTCCGCTTGTGTCGGTACAACGGTTTCCCGCCTTGCTCCCGTGGAAGGGCTTCAGTGTTTGCGGGTCGAGGTGGCTCCCCATGGGGAAATTCCTCTCCATCGGCACGACTGTGCCGCGACCATGATAGTGATCGCTGGAACGGCTCGAAAGCTTCTGGCAAGTGGTAGGCCGGGCAGGATGGTGAGGGCCGGGGAGGTTGTCGTCAAGCAACCGAGAGAACTTCACGGTTTTGTTGACATCGGCCCCGAAGGATTTAAGTTTATCTCCCTTTCTTCGGGAGAAGGCATTGTTAAGGGCGAAAGTACATGGGACATAGAGTTCGCCTAACGTCAGAGGGTTCAGCGCTTACGCACTGAACCCTACTTCATGAAAGGAAGTATGAACATGATCAGCGCAGAAGAACTTCAGGTTTTAGAGCAAGCGGCACAGGGCGATCCATCAAAACTCCATCGGCTGATGGTAAGGAGACAGTTTGGTGAATCCCTGTCCTATGTGGTGGGAAAGGTACGATTCTGCGGTCGAGAATTCTGTGTCGATAGGCGTGTCTATATTCCAAATGTTGAGACGGAACAACTGGTGCGGTTGTTGCTTCGGGAGATGTCCCCCGCAGCTCGGATCATTGATGTCGGGACGGGTTCCGGAGCGATAGCGATAACCATACAAAGAGAGTGTCCGAAGTCGATGGTGTATGGGGTGGACATCGACCCGAATGCTCTCGAAGTCGCCCGCGCCAATGCGGCGAAGCATAAGGCCAAAGTCCGCTTCGTTGAAAGCTATTATCTCGACAATGTTGTATCTCCGGCACCCGACGCTATCATTGCCGATATTCCCTATGGGGATCCACACTGTCAGCTTTCGAGCATTGTATGGAATGATTTTGAACAGGTTCCGAGAATCGCCACATTCCATCCCGATGGAAGGCTGACTGCCTATCAGGAACTGATAGAGTCTATTGTAAAGAAGAAGTGGCACACAGTCCTCTATATCGAGACCGGTAAGATTTCAAAATCAGAAGTATCTGAGATCATTCCCGTTTCCCACAAGTGGAAATATGTAGCTATGAAGGGCTACTCGGTTACGAAAGTATATTTCTAGAAAACGTCGCCATGGTTTTAGTAACCGTGGCGATTTTCTTTATAGACGCGAAATCCTATTTTCTGGGGAGGCGTTGTGGGGGGGGAAAGAAGTTTCTTAATAGCATCGAAGACGACTTTGAATTGCTGGTCGTACTTATTCTCCATTTTCTCTATCTTTTCTGGAATTATGGATAGCTCGTTGTTTCGAATATTCATGTAATTTTCTTCAACTAACAGCTAGAACCTAAAATCTATCAGCTATTTGTCAGCTGCTTAGGGCGATACTGGAGAGCTTCCATTAGGTCGTCCGTCGTAACGTCGTCGTGACCTTCAAGGTCGGCGACCGTGCGGGCGAGTTTGATAAGGCGGTGATACGAACGGGCGGAAAGGTCGTGTTTTTTGGCAGCAAGGTTGAGCGCTTTTTTGACGTCATCTGAAAGCGGAATCGCGGTGGCGATATCACGAGGGCCGACGTCGCTGTTGGTTTTAAACGGGAGTTTCAGTTTCTTATATCGCTCTTCAGCCTTTGCTCTCGCTTTCGCGACCTTGCTCCGCACCTGTTCGCTCGTCTCCTCGCTTCCCCGCCCCTCGGTCAGCTTCTCGTGTTCCACAACCGATACTTCGGTCCACAAATCAATGCGGTCTACGATGGGACCGGAGATTTTCCGCTTGTAGCGGTCAATCTGGTGCTGGGCGCAGGAACAAGTCTTTCCCTTTACTCCGTTATTTCCGCACGGGCACGGGTTCATCGCGGTGATGAGTGTAAAATGCGCAGGAAACTGCGCCGAGCCTTTTACACGCGCGATGGAGACAACGTGGTCTTCAAGCGGTTGGCGGAGCGCGTCAATAACTCGGCGGTCAAACTCCGGGAATTCATCGAGAAAGAGCACACCACGGTGCGCGAGCGTGATTTCACCGGGCTTCGGTATGGCACCTCCGCCGACAAGCGCGATATATGAGGCGGTGTGATGCGGAGCACGCAGTGGCGGGTAGGTGATGAGAGGTTCTTGCAGTGCTCCGGCGACCGAATGAATGCCGGTGACTTCAAGTGCTTGCTCAATGTCGAGCGGGGGCAGTATAGAAATGAAGGCCTTGGCGAGCAGTGTCTTCCCCGTGCCGGGCGGTCCCCACATCGCGATGTTGTGTCCGCCCGCAGCCGCGATTTCAAGTCCGCGCTTCGCGGTTCTTTGCCCTTTCACGTCGGCAAAGTCCACTTGATAATCACGCGCACCCACCTCAAATTTTGTCAGTGGGAAAGGCTTCATCTTCCGCTTCTGAATAAACGGCCGTTCGTCATCGGGAAGAATATCTTTTTCCGTGAGGTGTGCGGAAAGGTCCCAGAGATTTTTCACACCGTACACATCTATACCGTCAATCAGCGCCGCCTCCTTCGCGTTTTCAAGCGGGACATATACTTCTTTAAAACCGGAACGCTTTGCTTCACGGACAATCGGAAGCACGCCATCTATTCCCTGTACCATTCCGTCAAGCGAAAGTTCTCCTACGAACAATTTTCCCTTCACGTCAGCAGGCAAGCACTTAGAGGCGATGAGATACCCGACTGCCATCGGGAGGTCGAAGCTCGGACCCTCCTTCTTGGTGTCGGCCGGAGCGAGCGAAATCACGATTTTATGATTCTTTTGTTTGGGAGATTTGAAACCGGTGTTTTTGATTGCCGCACTGATGCGGTCCTTCGCTTCCGCGACTGCTTTGTCGGGAAGTCCCACAATCGAAAACGCGTTGAGACCCTTCGACAGGTCAACTTCAACGCGTACCAGAGAAGTCTTTAAGAGATGGACTTGAACGGAACTGACGGTCGCGAAAGACATAGGAGCTGAATTAAGAATTAGGAATTATGAACTAAGAATCAGAAGAGATGTCGTCTCCCCTTAATTCTTAATTCATATGTACCTTGCATGTCGTTGCCCCCGGGTTCGCTTCCAAGCGGTCAGTCTCGATTTCTTTTTTGCAGGTGACGCAGTGCCCGTAGTTCCCGTTCTCTATCCGTTCAAGCGCGTCGGAAATCTCACTGAGACGCGATTCGAGTTGTCGTACAATCGCGACATTGTCTTCAAACGACTCAAGTTTATCGGCTACCTCATCGCGGGAGGAGGGGCGTTCGTCGGTGTCCGCGACAGGCTCCCAGTCCTTCTTGTTATCAGGATTACGGCGTGCGACAGTGCCGAGCTCTTTTTCGACAAGATCCTTTTCCGCGAGTAATTTTCTCTTGAATGTGGTGGTGTCTAGGGTCATATGAATAAGTATACGAAGATACGATTTAAAGTCCAACGAATTGCTACGAATCAAACTCCCTTATTCGTTGCCATTTGTATATTCGTATACCTAGCGAAGCTTCCCCCCTCCCGCCTTGCTCTGGAGCATCCGAAGCGTATCTTCGTTCGTGGTAAAGACCAGCGTCTGCTTATCCAGAAAAGCGTACAGAAATACGATAACACCCTGCGGGTCAAATGCTGCTCGGGCATCTTTGTTTCGGATAATAACGTCTTTAATAACAATGGTGTTTGAGAGGGCTTTCGCCGTGGTGCTCCCCACGTCATTAAGTATCCCCCGGGAGGAAATGTTGAATAGCGGGCCGATATCGTCAAGGAGTGTCGGTTCCCATGCAAGCATTCCCGCAAACGCATTGTCGAACGATGTGACACCGAGCAAAAGGAATGTCTGTCCGCCTTTGAAACCGTGAATACCGAGGAGAGGTGTTGGCAAAAGCGCGCGGACAAGTGTGGGTGGCGCCTTTGTTTCGAGCCTGCCCAAAAGCTCCGTCGTCGTGAGCGGTACATCCCCTACCTTGAGTGGAACCGTTCGGACCTCGCTTTGAGGCACCGAGATAGACTGCACTGTTTCTTGAATAGCACCGATGACCCCCGCCCGCCCTTCCTTCCCCTGTAGTTCGACGCCTATCGCCTTTTGTGTTTCCTGAACAACAGGCGGGGTCTCTGGAGGAACATCTCCCCGCAAGAAATAAAAAGCTCCGACTCCGATGCTGGTGAGTACCAATATTCCCACAACCACCACCACGATAAGCTTCACGTTCCACCGCGTGCCGAGAGGAAGAGCGCCAGAGATGCTGAAGATTTTTACCGGCAGTGCGGGAGTGTTTCTCGGTTCCGGCTCCGGTTCGGCTTTTTTCTCGAGAGTCTTCTTCGCTTCTGCAATGACAATTGTCGCTTTGGACACCTCGGTCTTATGCATCAACTCTTCCACGTCGCTCTGGTACGTCCGAAGAGGCTTCAGGGCGTCCGAAGGTTTTGTCTCTGAAGAAGTTTCCGGTGGCATAGCTGTATTTTCGCAACAATTCGCTCACTAATCAAATTGAAAAGTAAACACCCCGCTTCGCCGACTGGCGAAGCGGGGTGTTTACACACTATTTACACTCTCGGTTCGGGCTTCTTGATGAAGTTCGGGTCGGCATCTTTGATGGAGAGTTTGATGCGGCCGCGCTCGGCGTCAATTTCTTTGACGACGACCGGTACCTTGTCCCCTACTTTCAGCACGGCCTCTACACGGTCAATACGGAATGGCGCGATTTCGGATACGTGTACCATCCCATCGGTGTTGGCATTGAGCTCCACAAATGCGCCGAACTCGGCGATTTTTACCACGGTACCGATGAGTCGGTCCCCCGCTTTGAATTCATGCGTGAGTTCTTCTATCATCTTCGCCGCTTTGTCAGCGCTTCCCTCTTTGCCGGAAATGAATATCGTGCCGTCCTCTTCAATATCAATCGCGTCAACGCCGGTCTTTTCCTTGATACCGTTGATGGTCTTGCCCCCGCCACCAATAACAAGTCCGATTTGTTCCTTCTTGACCTTGACGATAATAATTTTCGGAGCAAGCGGTGAAATATCCGGCCGAGGCGCGGAGATTTCACTTGTAATCACGTCCAAAATTTTATAACGAGCTTGTTTCGCTTTCTCAAACGCTTCGGTGAGAATCGGAAGCGGAATGCCATTTACTTTCACGTCCATCTGTACGGCAGTGACTCCGGCTTTCGTGCCAGCAACTTTGAAGTCCATATCACCGTGATGGTCCTCGGGTCCCTGAATGTCAGTGAGCACTTTGTATTCCTTCGGATTTCGCATCATTAAACCTGACGCGATGCCGGCTACAGGCGCGGTAATCGGAACTCCGCCGTCCATAAGGGCGAGGGTTGAACCACAGACGCTCCCCATTGACGTTGAGCCGTTTGAAGCAAGTGCTTCGGAAACGAGACGGATAGTATACGGGAATTTCTCCATTGCGGGGATAACCGGAAGAAGCGCCTTTTCCGCAAGCGCGCCGTGTCCAATCATGCGGCGGTTCGTGGAACCGATACGTCCCGTTTCTCCGGTTGAGAACGGCGGGAAGTTGTAGTGGTGGAGGAAACGCTTCTTGGAGTCATGAATCTCCATGTTGTCTATGATTTGCGCGTCACCGGGACCACCGAGGGTCAATACCGAAAGCACGTGCGTCTGTCCGCGGTAGAATATACCGGTACCATGAAGCATCTTTGAGACGCCTCCCGCCTTCGCGAAGAGTGTCCGCACATCATCCATTCCGCGCCCGTCGGGACGGCGGTTATTGTCAATCGCTTCGTCGTGAATGAGATTGTTCACTTCGTCTTCAAAAAGGTTATCAAAGATGCTCGGTTTCTCGCCGGCAAAACGCTCCTTCGCGATAGCCATCCACTCACCTTTCAGTTCATAGATGCGGGCGTTCCCCGCTTGGCCAAAGACATATTCTTTCATGCGCGGAACAATCTTCTCCGCGAAGAGTTGTTTCAATGTCGCGGGAGTTTCGGGGAGCGTGACCACCTGCTTCTTCTTTCCGATTTCGGAGGTAATCTGTTTCTGCCATGTCTGCAATTTCTCAATTTCTTTGGACGCTTCTTCAAGCCCGGCGACAATGACGCTTTCCTGTATCTCCTTCCCTCCTACCTCAATCATATTGACGAGCCCGTCCTTTCCGCAGGCGACGAGGTCCATTTCAAATCCGGGATTCTCGGCACGGTCTTTATAAATCGGGTTGATGATGAGGTGATTCGTCTCGCGGAGTTTGCCGATGCGGACAGCCGAAACTGGTCCGTCGAAGGGGATGTCGGACACGCCGAGTGCGAGAGAAGCGCCGATGACAGCGAGAATATCCGGATCGTCTTCATCAATAGAGAGAATCGTTATGACGACTTGCACGTCACGGCGCATACGCTGGTCAAACAGCGGACGGATGGTGCGGTCCACAATACGTCCCGAGAGTACCGCTTCGTCGGTCGGTCGTCCTTCACGGCGGAGAAAGCGTGAGCCGAGAATTTCTCCGGCGGCGTAAAAACGTTCCTCGTAATCAACGGTGAGCGGGAAGAAATCCATGTCCTTCTCGCCTTTTGACATCGTCGCGGTCACGAGCGCGGTTGTGTTGCCGTACTTCATAATGACCGACCCGTTTGCCTGGTCGGCAAGGTCGGTAAACTCGGCGGTCAATTTCTTTCCGCCGACTTCTATCGAAAACTCTTTCTTCGTCATACGCGGATTTCCCTTCTTCCTCCTCCCATCTTTAGAGGGGAGGATTGAGGTGGGGTGGAGTTGTTCTCTGAAATGAAGACTTGAACCACTGTTCAAATCTCTGTTTCCAGAGACCAACCGTTACTGATAAGTACAAGCAGTCTAGCAGAAAACTCTCAGTTTTTATATTTGACAAATCAATCTAAATATGTGAAAACAATACCGATTGTTCTATGAAAAACACCTTTTCGCCTGTCGTCTGGTTTTTTGCCAGTCTATACCTCATTTTTTCCTGCGTGTACTATGTAAGTCCTTTTTTAGGAACAGTACTGGTATTCGTATTCGCAATCCAATCAAAGGTTTTCCCGCAACCTTTCAAATTAGGATTTGGTTTCGGTTGCGCAAGCGGACATGGCTGTGCAATTCTGCTTACTTTTTTCCCGACATTCTATTCACTTTCAGGATTCCATTCCCTTTTTCTGTTAGTGATCCTGTTCGGGACAATGACGTTCATTTCTCTCTTCTTCTTTCTGAAAATTGCGAATGAACCGTAAGTCCCCATTTCAAAGGCGAAGGCTCACCCCTTCGCCTTTTTTCTTTACCTAAAAGCTACCAACTACGATATAAGGACTTTCCTCTACCTCCTGCTCCCAAGGAGATATTTTCTGGGATTTTCGTCCAAGTCGAGGAAGTCGTCGCAGACTTCAAGCAGCTTCGCTGATGTTGATTTGCCGAAAGCGGCCACTTCCACCTGGCATCCCTGCATCTTAAGATATTCCGCAAGCGGGACGAAGTCCCCATCTCCGGCGACAATGACCACGACGTCCAATTTTGGGGCGAGTTTAACCGCATCAATCGCAATTCCAACGTCCCAATCGGCCTTTTTAGCCCCACTGCCGAAGATTTGAAGCGGTTTTGACTTGGTTTCAATGCCGACTTTCTCCAAAGCCTCAAAAAACCCTTTCTCTTCACCACCTTCCGTCGTAATAAGGTATGCAATAGCGCGGACGAGTATGCGGTCAGACACCACGTCTTTCAGGACCTGGCCGAAGTTTACGTTCGCATGATAGAGATTTTTGGCACTATGATAAAGGTTCTGCGTATCAATAAAAACACCAACACGTTGCTCGGCATGTTTAATAATTGCCATAAAAGTAGATATTTCCTACATCTCTTATGTTGAGAGACGGGGATTTATAAAAAAGAGGAGTTAGTAATAACTTATAAAAACAGTTCATGAATCCTCGGTTCATGAACAACGAGAAACTATTTCTTCAACTCCAGCTTCTTAATGAGAGCATTATACCGTCTCGTGCTCTTCTTTTGAAGATAACGGAGATGTGTTTGCCTGTCCGCAACCATCGAGAGGAGACCTCGGCGAGAATGCACATCCTTCTTGTGTTCTTTCAAATGTTTTGAGAGTTCGTCAATTCGCTTGGTGAGTACGGCAACCTGAACTTCCGGAGAGCCGGTGTCCTTGTCGTGCATCGCAACCTCTTTGATGATTTTCTGCTTGCGTGTTTTCGTTAACATAGGAAGTAGAATAGCATAGAAAGCTTAGAAATGCAACTGTTTTTTGGAGCCATACTTGCACACTCACATCTTTTACCAAACAGGTAAAGCGTATTTTTGTGCCATCAGCGTCCGCTGTACCCCAAAAAAGCTAGTAGGCAGGCCTTTTCTCCAGGCGTCCTTTATAAAGGACAGTTATCCACAGATATGTCCTTTACGTTGTCCTTTAGCACAGCGTATAATACTCAGCAGTCGGGGGAATGCTTAGATTGCATTGTCCTGAAAAAATGAGCGGAGGGGCCTGTTCACACATCTTGTCTCGAGGTAAAGACTTCGGCCGAAGTTTGTGAACAGGCTCAATCTGCTTGCGGTTCTTTGAAAGAAGATTAAAACTCTCTCTTTTTCGGAGGAAAATTCGACAAGCTAAATTCTTGGGAAATATTTTCACAAATTTCTTTATTTCAGGAATTATCTTCCCAAGCTAGCGATTCTCAGTCTTTTCTCTCCGATTCTCCTTATGCCGGTCTGATTCCTTCAGACTTAGGCTAAGCCGCCCCTCATAGGTTAACCTTCTTTCAAGCAACTAAAGAAGGCCGCCCTATTCGGGCGGCTTTCTTTTTGTTTTCTTTTCTTCCTAAAAGCTAGAAGCTGTCAGCTAAAAGCTTCTTCATTTCACCCAATGCTTCTTCCTGATTTCCGTAAGCGTCTTCTCCTCTTCTTTTTCTTTTGTCTGTTTGGCTTTTGCTCCGATAGCCTCAAGCTCTTTGTCCGGCAAAGCGGTGAGCTCTAGAGCCCTCTTTTCAAGATAGTCTGTCGTATTTTTGGTCGGGTCGTCGAGAACTTCTTCAAGTAATGCGTGCAGTATTTGACCGATTTTGGGTCCCGGAATCAGTTTTGTGATCTCGATAATTCTCCCCCCGTTAATTTTGAGCATTCCGACCGAGAGCGGGTCCCGCATTACCTCGTCAACCATAGAATGGTACTTTCTGAGACGGTACGGGCTCTCCTTCGGCCTGCCGGTGCCAATACGGTCACAGGTACGGACGTCCATAAGGTGCCAGATATGCTCCTTGCCTACCCTATTTACAATCCGGCGCACCGCCGAATGCGTAATTTGTTCCGTATCTGAAAAGAACATATGCCAGCGGACAAGCGTCGTCACGGTTTCTATCGTCTTTTTCGGGAATGCGAGGCGCGCCATAATCTTCGCGGTCATTTTGGCACCGACGACGTCGTGGCCGTAGAACGTCCAATCCTTCTTTTCTTCGGACCACCTCCGTGTTGCGGGTTTCCCGATGTCGTGGAACAGTGCCGAGAGGCGTGTTTCAAGTGAAAAGTCTTTTTTCGCCGAATGCTCAACGGTCCGCAAGATATGTTCAAACACATCAAAAGAATGCGCCTTGTTCTGAGCTACGCCTATTCCCTCCTCAAATTCCGGAGCGATATGCTTTAAGAGTCCAAGTTTTTGGCTAAGAATAAGGCCAATATGCGGTTTTGGGGACATAATAATACGGATGAACTCTTCGCGTATCCGTTCGGAGGCAATCTCTTTCAGGTGTTTTGCGTTTTCTGCTATGGCTTCCTGTGTCGCGGAGTCGATTGTGAAGTCGAGTTCTACGGCGATACGGATAGCTCGGAGCATACGAAGCGCATCCTCGCTAAAGCGGGCCTTTGGGTCTCCAACTGTCCGAACTGTCTTTTTCTTCAAATCGGTGCGACCCTCGTAGATATCCACAATGTCTCCAGACAAAGCAAGTGCGATAGCGTTAATCGTGAAATCGCGCCGTTTCAGGTCGTCTTCAAGTTTCGAGCTCCATGTAACCGAGTCCGGACGGCGTTTGTCCGTATAGCCACCTTCAAGACGATAAGGAGTCACTTCAACCACCTTGAGCGTCTCATCCTCTACCCCATCGTTAACTACACCGACGGTCCCGTACTCATTTTCATAGAATGTATTGGGGAATAAGGCTGAAATTTGCTCAGGTATCGCGTTAGTGGTGATATCCCAATCCTTCGGCTTGCGTCCAAGGAGCATATCGCGGACGCATCCGCCGATAAGGTGTGCCTCAAAACCCTTGTCTTCCAAGGCTTTTGCAACACGTGCCACTTCGGGAGGAATCGCAAATTTTGTCGTATTTTCGGCCTTTTTCACCTCAATATTGTAGTATTTCTTTTGAATTTCGCCTAATCTAGCGTATTATTTCGTCTAGCGAGGATCGCCGCCCAAACTTCTTAGTTTGCATGGCGTCCGACCTGCCCGCCATGGGCTTTGGCAGGCGGGGCGAAGATGAAATATAAGGGTTTAATACCGCTTTTATTTCAGACACCGCTTTCGTGGTGAAATGGACCCCAGTAGCACTACAAAGCATAGCTACGGGGTGCGTATCACACCGACGCGCCTATGGTGAAATGGATATCATACCTGCCTTCGAAGCAGATGTTCCAGGTTCGAATCCTGGTAGGCGCAAAGTGACTAAGGAAGCACGGGGTGCTTCCGTCCAGAATTCGAAGCCCAATTGAGCATTTTTTGAGGCTTTTGCGAGAAAAAGGCCAATCGGGGTACTGAAGCTGTAAGCTTCGAATCCTGGTAGGCGCATAAAACGAAGAAGGAAACATCTCAATTTTGCGTAAACACCGATTTCTGCTATCCTGTTCTCTGTTGTTAGCTGTAGGTCGTGCATTGTTAGTTAGCGTCTGCGGGTATGGTTTAGTGGTAGAACACGTCCTTGCCAAGGACGGGATTCGGGTTCGATTCCCGGTACCCGCACCAAAATCGAACGAAGTGAGTGTTGGTCGGGTAGAAAGCGCTGGGAGCGCTTTCGGCCGGAATCGAAGCCTGTTTGAGCCTTTTGTAGAGCCGACGGCGAATACAAAAGCCAAATAGGGTACTGAAACTGTAAGTTTCGATTCCCGGTACCCGCACCAAGTAATTCTAAAAAAGACACCGTGCACAACTGTGGATAAGACAGTGGATATGTGCATAAAAGACAGGAAAAGTTTCAGGTGAAAGCAATGCTCAAATTTTAATTATACGGCCTACTCTAGGCCTTTTAAAAAGACAAAGCCATAAAAGTCATCAAGTTTCACGTGAAACTAGTACTCATTTTGCAATAATTTATGGATAAGTCAATTCTTCTCCAGGTTGGGGTAAAAATCTTTCTGAAGAATATAGAGGGTCGGTATCTACTGCTCAAGCGGTCACCTGTTAGGTACCCGAACGTGAAAAATTTCATGGATATACCCGGCGGGAGGATTATCCCCGGAACCCCTCTCTTCGAAAACATTAGACGCGAAGTTTTTGAGGAAACAAAGCTAACCGTTCTTGGGGAGCCAAAGTTAATCGGTGCTCAAGACATTATCAGGCTTCCTGAGAAGCACATTGTGAGGCTTACGTTTATCGGAGAAACTTCCGGTACTCCAGTGCTCGATGAAGAACATCTCGAGTTTAAATGGGTGACGCTTGGGGAAATGAAAAACGAACAAGAGCTTGATGAGTTTACACGTGAAATCTTGGAAAAGAATTTTAATGGATAAAATATTTGTTTCAATCTCGATAGCCGTAGCCTAAGGAAACAAATATTTTCTGTGTTACAAAAGTGGGGAAGACACAAAAAGTCGGTTCGCTTGGTGAAGAACTTGTTGTAAGGTTTCTTATGAAACGAGGGTATTCAATTCGCGACCGAAACTACCGAAGGCCGTGGGGTGAGTTGGATGTTGTTGCAGTGAAGAAAAATAAAATTCATTTTGTTGAGGTAAAAGCTTTAAGCTCCAAGGTTGAAACTTGTTTACCTCGTAGCAAGCCGAGTCTGCGATGTTCTACTGCTAGGGTTTCAGATGAAACAAAAGGCAACGTTTCATCTGA
Source organism: Candidatus Tayloriibacteriota bacterium (assembly GCA_009694955.1). Classification (GTDB taxonomy): domain Bacteria; phylum Patescibacteriota; class Minisyncoccia; order Phycocordibacterales; family UBA10002; genus UBA10002. The sequence goes on from SIBZ01000001.1 coordinate 29,965, forward strand.
AACATTCGAGCGCGGAAAGGCGTTGGTGTACATACGGTCTAAGATAAAGAAGGATCGCTTCAGAGCAGAGGATAATGTTAATGCTGAAAAAATGAAGCGTTTAAGCCGTATAATACAGACCTATTTAAATGCGGAACATGTTTCATCTGAAACAAACTGGCAGTTTGATGTGGCGACTGTTTACATAGATGGGGCACAGAAGAAAGCAAAAATAAATTTTATGGAAGACCTGATTTTGTGAATATATAAAGGACATAGCATATTTGATATGTCCTTTATATTCTGTCCTTTAGAAAATTGTCGTAAGTGTGTTAGGATGTTTTGACTGTCGGGGCGTAGTGTAACGGTAGCATTCATGCTTTGGGAGCATGCGGTCCGAGTTCAAATCTCGGCGCCCCGAATATGGGAAAGTATCACGGAGTTATCATTGAAGAGTCTTTAGCTGATAAGAAGATTCTTAATCAGATTAAGATTATTTCCACGAAAGTTGAGGCCGTCACGGAAAAACATCAGACGCCGTGGCTTACGAAGTGGACACTCCATACTGTTGAAGTTGAAAGGGGAGAGGTGGAGATGGCCGCTCAAAAAATAAGTGCCAGTCTGGACCGCACACGCTCACATTCGTGGTATGCGGATATTAATGATGGGGAACAGGAGTACATCATTTTTCCGAACAGAATATTTCGTATCAATATGTGTCTGCAGACTGAGTATGACAAGGCGAGGGAATACGGGGTTCTAATCGGTATACCCGAGTATCAGGTTGATTTCAAGGCAGGAAAGAGATGAAAGTCATCATCAACAATTTGGCTATAGAGTACTCTGACGAGGGGAATGGCCCCGTTATGATCCTTTTGCATGGTTGGATGACCAGCTTGCACACCTTTGATGCACTTGTAGTACTCCTTTCAGGAAGTTTTCGCATGATACGGCTTGATTTGCCGGGGTTCGGGGGGAGTGAAGCGCCAAAGGAGGCATGGGGGGTAGGGGAGTACGTGGAGTTTGTGAAAGCTTTCAATGAAAAGCTCGGAATTACTCCCGAAGTATTGGTAGGGCATTCGTTCGGCGGTCGCATACTCTTGAAAGGGGTCTCACAAGGCATATTTTCGGCAAAGAAACTGATTTTTGTTGCTTCTGCGGGAATAAAAACGCATCAAACTAGGGCGATATTGTTTCTTGTCGCCGCTAAGATTGGAAAAATAGCCTTAGGTTTCCTTCCTTCAGGTATTCGAGAACGGTTCCGTCGCAAATTATATAGAATGGCGGGAAGCACCGACTATCTTGATGTCTCCTCTCCTATGATGAAGGAAACCTTTCTTCGTTCCACAAGAGAAGATTTAACCGATTTTGCGCGGAATATCCGTGTCCCGTCCTTGCTTATCTGGGGACAAAATGACCTGGTTACACCGCTTTCTGACGGAAAACGGTTGCAATCGTTGATTTTGGGTTCAAAATTGGAGGTTATACGTGATGCCAGGCATTTCGTACATGAGGAGAAACCGGAAATAGTTGCAAGTTTAATTCGGGAATTCCTCCTTTTCTAAAGGAGGGGAGTCGAGTCTTCGAGACGGAGGATTTTAAATCCCTCGGCCTATCGGCCACTCCCTTTAGTAAAGGGAGAATAAAAATTAATGAACAGCACCCTCAAAAACTTCATTTCGCGCTACCACCCGCGCTACATCCGCTCTCTCGTCTATATGGCGCAACAGAGCGAATACCATATACGTGACTATCTTGCGTGGTTTTGGCGAACTCGAGATTTCTTGCGTGTCGAACAGCGAAAAACACTCGTAAAGACTCCAAAGGCTCTTCTACTCCTCGTTTTAAGCTTCGGAGGGCTCATTTTGCTGTACGCTTTCGCTCTGTGGGTACTTCTTGTCGGTGTTGTCTGGTGGAAATATCTCGTCTTTTTGCTTGTGGTTCTCGGTGCACCTTTTATACTTGCGTATGGTTTGGTCGTGGTACTGTTTCTTGGACGACTCATGCAGTGGCCGGTAGAATATTTGCTCGTTGACTACGCCAAACGAAAACTTCAGGCACATAAAGGTTTGAAAATCGCCATTGCAGGGAGTTTCGGCAAGACGACGATGCGGGAAATCCTCAAAACCGTGCTCGGAGCAACAAAGAAGGTGTCCGCCCCGCCCGGAAGTTACAACACCCCGCTCGGCATCAGTTCGTTTATACGGGGGCTCAAGGGGGACGAGGAAATACTTATTTTTGAAATGGGGGAGTACTACAAGGGCGATATTCAACATTTGTGCGCTTTAGTCCGTCCGGACATCGGTATTATCACTGGCGTCAATGAAGCACATTTGGAGAAGTTTAAGGATGTTGAACAAACTCGCGCGACCATTTTTGAGCTTGCGGACTATTTGGGCGACAAACCACTCTATATAAACGGGGAGAACGAACTCGCGCGGAAATACACGCATGCAGGTAATATTTTCTACACCAGAACGGGCGTAGGGAAATGGAAGGTGGAACGGGCGCAAACAGGGCTACAGGGGACTTCCTTCACGTTACGTAACGGTTCAGAGGAACTTTCTGTCCGTTCACATCTCCTTGGTTTACATCAGGTCGGACCGCTTGTCGTAGCTGCACATATTGCCTCTAAGCTTGGACTCACGGCTGAACAGATTGAAAAGGGAATTGACGCATCAAAGCCGTTTGAACATCGGCTGGAACCGAAAATGGATGCGCAAGGGGTCACGACGCTTGATGACAGCTATAACGGCAATCCTGACGGTGTGCGTGCGGTTACTGAGTTTCTTTCGTCCTTACAGGGTCACAGGCGTTGGTATGTAACACCCGGACTCGTTGAAATGGGACCGAAGAAAGAGGAGATACATAAAGAAATTGGCAGGCAACTTGCTCGCGCAGGTATAGAAAAAGTGATTCTCATCCGCACATCCGTCACACCGTTCATCTTTGCGGGGTTACAGGAAGAGAACTACAGCGGGGAAGTGATATGGTTTGATAAGGCACTTGATGCTTTCTCCGCACTTCCGAACCTTACTGTGAAAGGTGACACCGTACTCTTGCAGAATGACTGGCCAGACCAGTACGCGTAGGACACGGAAGCGACACAGAATAAGAACACGGAAAAAACACAGAACCCCCCGCCTCCTCTGACCCTTTAGAGGGGAGGTACCGAGTCTGCGAGGCGAAGCGGTGACGAGAAGGTGGTATGTCTCTAATAATTCTGTACACTTATACCTGTATGAAGTTACCTGAAGAGATTCCTAATTCAGCTGCTACTACTCCACCTGTTGAACAGTCAACGGATGAGCCTGAAGTAACTCTCACGCGGCAACACGTTCGAGGGTACTCAAAACTCCATTCTAAAGAAGGGAGGGATATGGTGGCAGAGGAGGTACGCGGTTTACGCGCAGACTATTTTAGCCGTATCAGACAACTTGAAGATTCTCTCGCATTAGTTTCGAGCCAGCTTGCAGAGAAAAAGGCAAATTATGCTGAGGTTGGTGCTGCAATTCCAGAATTAGAGCGGGAATTGGCAGCGCTTGAGGGAAGTTCCCTCAATTCTTTTTTGTCGCTTCTTAATCTCAACAGAAAAGAGCGGAGTTTAAAGAGGGAGGCGATACTTCAAGAGGGAACATTCAAAGAGCTTGAAATTTCCACTGGCCGTCTGACCGAAACACTTGAGGCGCTTAAGCGCGAGCGCGATTCACGCACGGAGTTGGAGCAGGCCAAGGACCGAGTTAAAGGGTTCTACGCGGAGCAGAAAGCGGAGCTGAAAACCGAAGTTCTAAAGCTTTTTGTCGAGCAGGCGAAAATACGGGATATCAACCGAATTTCTCAAGAGCATGACGTCATGTTTGTTCACGGCATACATCCAAAATTTGTTCCGAAACAGAATTCACTAATGCATAATCAGGCTGATTGGCAAACGAAACTCAAGGTGACTTTGGCGTTTGCACCTACTGTCTCTAGCTCCACTCTTTCAGATGGAGATGGTCCTGATGCCATGTGGGCACGGATGGGCGTTATCCTCAATGGAGGTCAGGCGGAGAGTGCTTCGCGAGATGACAATGCTACGCAAGCGCGAGGCTTTGAAAAACGTAGTGAAAGTCAAACAAAAATGACAGACTATGAGATTCAAAGCGCTATTTCCGGTCGATATATGAGAGGCGCAAAGCGATATAATGAATTTTCTGTAGCAACGCCTAAGATAGCCGGTTTTTACTTTTCCAGGGAAGAAACTAAAAACTCACCACCCGACCTCGTTCCTCTTTCGGAAATCACCGAGACCTGTACTGCGCTCCGACTGCCGCTCTACGAGATTGTAAAGGGTCAACCGTATCGTACTCATGTGGATGAAAAAACAGGTGAGATAATCCGAGGTGAACCCGTTCAGAAAGGAGATTTGGTGAAAAGTTCGTGGAAGATAAGTGAAATAGAGAGAAGTCAGATTATTGAAGAACTGTTAGACACCTCGCCGTTCAAGATTATTCCTGAGGAGGGGGAGAATCTTGATGCGCGGGCTCATGGTGTGGAGACATACCTAAATCTTAATCTGAAAAAACTACCACAAAAGAAACTGGCCGGAGTAAAGTCTACGACAACTTCCGGAATCTATACATATAGCATCGACTCGACCGTTAATGCCTTAACGCGAAGCTGTGATGTGCCATTCCGCAAAAAGGAACTGACAAATGAGGAAAGATTGGCTTGGCAAATACATGATGACCTACCAAGGAATCTTTACAGGAGAAATATGGATGAGTGGCATCCTAACAGCAGTACATATATAACGGAGCGACTTTCTATTAACACCTCAAGCTACTTTAACACAGAGACTTACTTGCAGGCTCTTGATAAAGAGGTTTCTGTTTTTTTGGAGTTAAAGGGGCAGTTTTCTCTTTTTTCTTCGTTGACAGCTGAAAAGAAAGAGCAAAAGAAAGAGTGGTTAGGTAAACAGTTAGCTTTCCATTTGCGTGGCTTTGGAGAAACTGCTGCAGAGTTTGGCGAAACTAAGTTGGCGGAGAAAGCAAAATCAATTGCGGACCGTTTGGGGACCGAAAATGAGTATCAGGATGTTTTGAAACGACGAATCAACACCCGTGGGTTCTTCCGACTTACTAAGGAAGACATTAAGTATTTGCAAGAAGGAACAGTTATTGAGGTGTAAATAAAAACCCCAGACACGAAAAGTGTGCCTGGGGTAAGGAATTGTTCATGCGAGCTGGGGTCGCACTAGTGCTTGCGCACAGATTCCTTCTTTGTTCTGCAGACTGCTGCAGTCAGTGGGACTAGTACAGGCCAACAGTTGTACTAGGAGTTAGGTTTTTGGACAAGCATTTCCCGGGTTTTCTTGGGGAAGAGAAAACTTTAATCCCAAAAGTCTTCCTTATAAAGAATCCGGTGAGTACAAGTTGCAAAGCATAGTGCCAGTGCGAAAAGGTACGTCCTGCAGGATTACATAAGAAGCAGAAAGTGTCAAGTCTGTTTAGCTTCTTGGCAGAAATAGGGCTAAATGTCTGAGTAATCAACCTCTTCTGCTAACATTGGAAGTAATTCAGGGAGTTGTAGGTGTATATGAAAACAATCGCAGTCATTTTTGGAGGAAGAAGCGCGGAGCATGATGTCTCCATCATCACTGCGCATATTCCGATTATAGATTCACTTAAGGCGACCGGTAATTTTGATATTTGGCCGGTGTATATCACGAAAGAAGGGGATTGGTACGCCGATAAAGCCATGAACGACATGGCATTTTTCAAACAGCCTAATTACGAAGCTGTTTTGAGGAAGCAGAAAAAGATTCAACTTTCTTTTGATAATGGACTTACACTAATCTGGCCAGGGCTTCGGAATAAAAAGGTAAAGATAGATGTCGTGTTCCCCTCAATGCACGGCACGTACGGTGAGGACGGTTCGCTTATGGGGCTCCTTCGTATGGCTAAAGTTCCGTTTGTCGGTTGTGACATGGCCGCTTCTGCCGTAGCGATGGATAAAGCATTCACCAAACAGATACTTGAGCACGAAGGCGTATCCGTCGTGCCATTTGTCGTATTCACCAAAACCGATTACGAGAAAGACAAAAAGCCGTTTCTCGAAAAAATCGCGAAGCTCAACTATCCGTTATTTGTTAAGCCGGTACACCTTGGTTCCAGCATCGGTATCACAAAGGTAAAAGATGTCGCACAGCTTGAAAACGCGATTGAAGTTGCACTGCACTATGACGACAAGGTTTTGGTGGAGGAAGGAGTGGAGAATCTTATCGAGGTGACGCTTCCCATCATCGGTAACGACGAGCTAAAGCTTGCGTCGGTTGAGCGGCCGCTCAACAAAAGCGAGCTCTTTGATTTCAATGCCAAATATCTCTCAGGCGGCGGCAAGAAGAGCGGGGGAGTGAACAATGCCTACAGCGAGATTCCTGCGAGTATCGGTGACGAGTTGACGAGAGAAGTGCAGGAGCTGGGTAAGAAAACCTACAAAATCCTCGGTTGTGCCGGCATCGCCCGTGTTGATTTTCTTATTGACGGCTCGACTAAAAAAGTATTCGTGAACGAAGTGAACCTTCTCCCCGGCAGCCTCTATGCGCACAACTGGAAAAAGTCCGGCGTCTCGGGTGTAGAACTCGTCACGAAACTCATCGCGCTCGCCGAAGAGCGCTTCGCCGCCGAACAAAAACTCACCCACACCTTCTCCTCCGATATTCTCACCAAAGTCGGTGGTCCTAAGGTGCAATAACTGTCCCGTCTCTCCTTTCCGACTATGCGATATTCCAGATCAGAGCTCCTGGAGTGGCGTGTTCTTTCACGAACCGCCAGATTTTGGAATCGTACCACGGTGAAGAAGGGTAGGGAGGAGGAAGTTCCGCTCTATTGAATGGTTTTTCCGGCACTTTGTAAATGGTTCCGGCCATTTTTGCATCCGGCATCATGCCCAGATTTACCGTATTGATTTTTGCGTTTGGCCACGCTTTTGTAAGACATCTTGAAGTTGTCCCTGACCCGCCCGCGACCCACACCTCCTTTGGAGATATTGGGAGGGACTTTGCTAGAGCAATTAAATGTCTTGTAAATGAGGGATAGTCAAAACCAATCGGTATGAAATACGCACCATTTTTCTTTGCATATTCTCGGGCAATCGTCACCAAATCTTTCTGATGAGAGACTTCGTCAATAATGTTGCAGGTTACATTATTAAGAGATTTTGTTTTGGTATAGATACAGGTATCCACTTCCGGTCCCGAAAAGAACAACGTTACCTTTTTGTTGTGGTAAAGACCCGCAAGTCCAAGTGCGTACCCCGAATGCCCGTAGGCATGAGCCGCGTAAACCACCTCGCCCTTTTTTATTTCCGAAAATACTTCAGCTATACATTTTGCTTTAATGCCGCCGGGAAGTAAATCGCCCCGTACCACGAGGAAATCCTCGTGGTTTTGAAGTATAAGGTCGGGCAGTTTGGTGTTACGGTTCATAGCTGAGGGATTAAGCAACGATATCAAGTCGCTTTTCACTGTCGGCCGGTTGATGGTCGTTGCCGATGGCGACCAATACCAACTCGGTGATTGCCTCAATGGCGTGGGGGATGTTTGAAGGAACGAGATATATCATTCCTTCAAACATATCAAATTTATTTTTGCCGTAGATTAAGACACCACGGCCTTTGGTTACCATAAGTATGTGAGCACCGATATGCGTATGCAGTCCTACGCCTTTGCCCCCCGCGAATCGGATAATATCGGCTCCAAACCGGTGTTCGGTGGAGTCATCAAGTACCAAAGGGAGAGCGGTTCCATCACTGTGCTGCATTTTGACCGGCTGTTCTCCCTCTATTGATTTAAGCTGACCGATTTCCTGATTAAAGTTTGCCCATCTCGCCTGTTTGAATTGATAATTCATATTTTTTCTTGCATCTTCTTGTAATGGTTACCACGATACGTTTTGAAGAACGAGTGGCAAACAGGACTCGCGAGTGGTAGTTACCACCTTTACAAATCCACGGCCTTATGTATAATCATTCTGTCATTCCACTGAAAAGTGGAATCCAGAGAAAGTAAGACTAGATTCCCGCCTACGCGGGAATGACAGGCTAATTAGAAAAACTTATGGACCATCAAGAGCTGCTTCAGTCGCTTGGGTTATCGAAGAACGAGGCCAAGATATATGAAACCCTGCTTCGGCAGGGCGAGGTTGGCGTGGGTGTTATCTCGGAGAAATCCGGCGTACATCGTCGGAATGTGTACGATTCCCTTAATCGCCTTATGGAAAAGGGTCTTGTGTTTGAGGTTGTTGAGTCGGTAGAGAACAAATATCAGGCGTGCGAACCGAAGAAACTGACGGAAATCGTCATCGAGAAACTTGAGGCAGTTGATAAAGCACTACCGGAACTGGAAAAACTCCACTTCAGCACACCGTCCACTTATCGCGTACACACATACCGCGGCAAGGAAGGTTGGAAGCAATATATGCGCGATATCATCAAGACTGGCGAGCCGTTTTACTCCATCGGCGCGCAGGGAGCATGGCTTGATGAACGGGTAAAGTCGTTTATTCCGGCGTTTCTGCAACAATTAAAAACAAAAAAGATACCGATGCATCATTTGTTTGATTCCGACGTGAAGGCAAGCAACCATCCCATTCTCAAAGAGGTGGGGAAAGACTATAAATTCCTGCCGAAAAAGTACGCGACCACCTCCGGCGTTGATATCTTCGGGGACCATGTGAACATCATGCATCATCAATATCTTGGTCAAGTCGGCACCGACGACGAAATCACCTTTACTGTTATTGTGAACAAAAATCTCGCCGACTCCTTTCGCACGTGGTTCCAGTACATGTGGGACATGTGCCCAAGAAATTAGTGCCGATCTTCCGTCTTGCGCGGACTAGCTATAAGCTCCTCTTTACTTAAGTAAAGAGGAGCTCCATGCCGTCGAAGATGACTTAATTCGCGCAGTGGTCCCACATGAATTTAAACCAAGTGCGGTAACATTCTGCCAGCTCTTTATTCACAATCACAATAAGCGTGACATCCTCCGTTATGTTTTTTAGAGTGAGTCCGGAAAAAGTCACGATATGGTCCCCGAATATATCAATCGCGCCCGTAGTCGAATACGCGGGCGGTAAAAACCGGTGAGGTTTACCAAGTGCCCTGAGGAGCTCAGGAGCGAATTTTTTTACCTCATAGTCAAAGATGTGGTGATATTTTATTTTTTTCTTGGCTGCGCTCTCCAAAAACTTTTCAATAAAGGGTTGGAGGTCTTTATCAAACCAGCCACCTTTTGCTCCGACAAAGTACACATCTTCTCCAGCTGTTAAAATGTCCCGCAAATAATTTTTGAAACCCTCCGAGCCTTTGTAAATATATACCGCTTCATTGGTAGTGGCTTTTTCGAATTGGCTCGTAAGGGCGGGGAGGATCTGTCTCAACTTTTCCGCCTTCTCCCAAAGCAAATCTTTAAGCTTGTTTGGTTCAACGGGGGCGTATTTCTTCTCTTTTGCTCCCGCTATCTGGTAGATAAGCCCTTTTCGCATGAGCTTGGGAATAATGTCGTAAATATTGCGCTTGTGCACCCCTATTTTAAGGGAGATTTCGGGTACGGAAGAGACGCCAATATCAAGTAGGCCTTCATAAATCTTTGCTTCGTTCGGGGATAGCCCAATTTCTTGAAGTGTTTCTTTGTACATAGTGTCTAGTGGTGGTATTTGCCACTCACTCACTATTCTATATCATTTTACGCAAAAGGCAACCTTTATGCCTTTTAGTCAATAAAGATATGGAAAAACTACTCACTTTAACGCCCACACAAGGCTATATTTTGCTAGGAGTCTATGGTGCCTTTATGATTGCGATTACCTACTTTTTCGCACGGTGGAAGCGGTATCGGAGCATTCAGGGGTTTCTTGTCGCCGAACGAAATGTCAGTTGGTGGCTCGGAGCGACAAGTATCGCGGCGTCCTGGATATGGGCGCCTGCGCTCTTTGTTTCGGTTCAATCGGCATATCAGCAGGGTCTCGCCGGTATTTTTTGGTTCACCGTCCCGAATGTCCTCGCGTTACTTCTCTATATTTTTCTCGCTCCGCGTATTCGCGAGAAAATGCCCTTTGGCTACACACTGCCGCAGTGGATACGGTTTCGCTTGCAGAGCGAACGAGTACATAAGATGTATTTATTCCCTTATTTTTTCTATCAGCTTATGGCTGTGGCGGTTCAGCTTTTTGCGGGAGGCCACCTCGTCTCGTTTCTCACCGGAATCCCATTCATAAACGCGATGCTTATTATGGCGCTTACGGTACTCATCTACGCATTCATTTCTGGACTCGAGTCTTCCTTTGTTACTGACTTTATACAATTCATTCTCATTATCCTCGGCGTCGTTATTGTGGTGCCGTGGGCGATATCAGCGGCGGGAGGCTGGTCCGCGGTAAGCGCTGGACTTGGCGGGGTCACAGGGGAGTTTAGGAATATGTTTGACCCGGGCGTTGCTCTCTCATTCGGTATCGTAACCGCTATCGGCCTTATCTCCGGTGCCATCTCCGACCAGCAATATTGGCAACGCGCTTTTGCGATCAAGAAAAATAATCTGGTACCCTCATTCATATTTGGGGCGATTATGTTCGGAATTATCCCGGTTGCGCTTTCGGTTCTCGGATTTCTGGCGGCGAATAGCGGTTTAGGAATCACACTTCCGGCCGGAACCGATGTGTCGCTTATTGGAGTGGCTACCGTAAGCGCGCTCCTTCCCGTAAGCGCCATCGCACTCTATGTGATTATGCTCTTAAGCGCCCTGTATTCCACGTTGGATTCGGGCATCGTTGCTGCCAGCTCGCTCTATGTTACCGATGTCGTGAAGTATACGGATAGGGAAAAAAATATCTTGCAAAAAATCGATAAAAATGAACCGCTCACTTCTGACGAGGAGAATATTGGAAATGCCCTTGATACTAGGGGAGTGAAGCATTCAAGAAAGGCAATGGTTTGGATTACTATTTCCGGTTTATTGGTGGCGCTTGCCGCGAACTACATTCCGGGATTTGGCCTCAAGCACTTATGGTGGATATTTAATACGGTCGCGGCATGCGTCGTGGTACCGACCGTCTTAAGTCTTTACTGGAGCCGACTGGACGCCCGCGGAGTATTTTGGGGAGTACTGGTTGCCTTCGTGTTCGGTGTCCCCCTCTTTATCTACGGAAACGTGGTTGATAAACCAATCTGGATTGTCGGAGCATCGCTCTTCATCATCGCGGTCAGTACCGGATTTTGTTTGGCATTTCCTCGAAAAATCTAACAGGGACTTCGTTGTAGAGGATCTCGCCGACTCATTTCGCACGTGGTTCCAGTACATGTGGGATATGTGTCCGAAAAATTAGGCCGTTGACGGTGGTGTATCTATCGTATATACTATGTGTATATGAAGACTATCATCAATATCAAGGCTGACAGAGATATCAAGATTAAAGCGCAGAAGGTGGCGAAGCAGCTCGGCGTACCGCTTTCGCTCGTGATTAACAACTACTTGCGCGATTTCGTGCGCACGAAAGAGGTCCATTTCTCGCTTCGCGACTCCTTGCCTCTTGGCAAGCCCGAGGGAGTGCTTAAGCCCGCTGTGGCCCGCCGTCTCGCACGGATACACAAGGATATTGTGGAGGGAAAAAATCTCGTTGGCCCGTTCAACTCTGCGAAAGAAGCGATTTCCTATTTGCGAAGCTGATGCGCATAGATTTTCACCGCACATTCAAGAAGCAATACAAGAGAGCTCCCGCCAAAATTCGGGAGCAGTTTAACGAACGACTCCAATTGTTTGAAGACAACCCCTTCCATCCTCTTTTGGTTAATCACGCGCTTGGAGGTGACCGACTGGGCAAGTGGAGTATCAACATCACCGGCAATTGGCGGGCGTTGTATGAGTTTCAGAACGCAGAAACAATTATTTTTGCCGAAATCGGCACACATCCTCAATTGTATGGATAACATTCCAACATTCTGCAGAATGTCAGAATAATAATTCTGTGGCCTAATTGTATGGATCAAAAGACCGCGATACGACAATTGAAAGAGTTGGAACGGCTGGGAGGAGTGAAAAAGATGCGGCTGGCGGCGGAGGGGTGGAGGGAGGAGTGGCAGACGCTTATTTCAATACTCATGTCCGCGCGGACGCGCGATGAGGTGACGGTCATTGTGGCTGAGAATCTGTTCGCGGAATTTAGCACCCTTGATGCAATCGGCAAGGCAAACCCGCGCGATATCTCGAGAGTCATCGGACCGGTCAATTTCTTTCAGAATAAGACGAAGTATGTGATTGCGATTTCCAAGATCCTGCATGAAAAGCATGGTGGTAAACCGCCGCGCACCATTGAAGAGCTGATTACGCTTCCCGGTGTTGGCCGTAAGACCGCCAATGTGTTTCTCGCGGAGTACGGTGCGGACGCAATTGGTGTGGACACGCATGTTTCCTATATTTCGCAAAAGCTTGGGTGGACGAGTCACACCGACCCCGACAAGATTGAGCAGGATTTACTCATGCTGTTTCCGCAAGCACAGTGGCGAGAACTTAACTCAACGCTGGTGCGTTTCGGGAAGACCTATCAGAGTAGGATAGAGAAAAACAGGTTGTTGGAGAAAATAGGAAAAATATAAACACCACCACCCCGTCCCGCCGACGGGACACCCCTCCTCAACTGAGGAGGGGAGGAAGAAGCAGAAAAAAGTTGATTTTTTCGGAGAAAGATGCTACGATATGTTTTTGGAGACTCCTGCAGGTCCTTCATAGAAAATCCCAATGATTTTCTACAAGGGAGAAAGGTTCATGTCGAAACCTCCTCCTTCCTTGTACTTATCCATGGCGCAAATGCTATGGGAATTTTTCAAGCGATAGGACTCGCGCTCGTCATTATTGTTCTTAGAGTGTTGGTTCCCGAGATTTGGAACGCGCTTGAACACACAGCGCTTTCCATCCTCACTACCGCCGGTATGCTTGTAGACCATCTGCAAGCTTCCATCGGTACACTCACGTTCCCGCCAGCACTCTAGAAACAGGCCGAAGACATTTGTCTTCGGCCTCGTGTTTCCTTTTGCCCTCAGTCTGAAAGAGGGTATACTTTACGGATAGTCAGTTAATTTCGCTCCTATGTACTACGGTGGATTTTCATTATTTTGGGTCATCGTGTTCGCGGTTGCGGTTATCTATCTGAACGGCAAGATAAACCGCCTCGCTTCCCGCTTGGATAAAGCGGAAAAGAAAGAACCTGTGCGTCCTTCAGCGCCAGCAACGGCTCCGTCGCTTGCCGATATCGCTTCTTCATTCTCCGTCGAGAGCGGAACAGCTCCCACGGCTCCCGCTGTCGTAGGACCTCTCGAGAAGGCGCTTACAACCGATGACGCGTTCAAAACAAAGGTGGATGGTGAAGAGAAGGGTGGCCAGTGGCTCGGGAAAATCGGTGTCGCTGCCATCGTGCTCGGTGCCTCGTTCTTCCTTAGGTGGGCATTCGACAACAACCTGATTGGTCCGATGGGGCGGGTGATGCTCGGCGTCATCGGCGGTATGACATTCGTGGTTATTGGACAGTTCCTCCGCAAGAAATATCTCGTATACTCCGACATCGTGACAGGAGGCGGTATCGCCATTTTGTATCTCTCTATTTTCGCGGCGTTCGCGTTCTATCACTTCATCGGACAGGAGATTGCGATGGTGCTTATGTTCTTCGTGACCACGCTTTCGGTGACACTCTCGGTAATCGGCGGGACGCAACAGCTCGCCGTACTCGGCATTATCGGCGGTTTTTTGACGCCGGTTCTCGTTTCTACCGGAGAGAATAATTTCGGCGGACTGATGAGCTATCTTGTCGTACTCGACATCGGCATCCTCATTGTCGCCATCTTCAAGAAATGGACACGGCTCAACCTGCTCGGTTTCATTGGAACGGTGCTTCTTTCTTTCGGGTGGTTCGCGAACTTTTATGCCGCGAAAGACCTGCCGAAAGTGTTTCTTGTCCTGACGCTCTTCTTTGTCATCTACCTCATCGCAGGTATCGTGCATAATGTCCTCTGGAAGAAACAGTCAAAAGGCGAAGATTTGTTCCTTATTACCTGTACCGCGGCTTTCTACGCGCTCGGCTCCTACACGATTCTGAATCCCGACTACCACAGCGTGATGGGCTTCTTTATGTTCTTCCTCTCCGTATTCTATTTCGCCATTGCGTATGTCGCCTACAGGATGAATCCGGAAGACAAGACACTCAATCTGTATCTCCCTGGCATCGCCATTGTCTTTCTTACGCTTGCGATGCCCATCCAGTTTTCGGGGAAGTGGATTACACTCGCGTGGCTTATCGAAGCGGCGCTTCTTATCGGAGCGGGGAGTCTGGTTCGCCGGCATAGTATGAACGTCTTTGGCCTGATTGTGTTCGGAATCGGACTCATCAGACTCTTCATGTTTGATATGTACATACCGGATATCAGTACGTATCTCCCTGTATTCAACTCGCGGTTCTTCCTCACGCTCGTCGCGATTATCGTCGCCTACTTTACCGGTTTTATGTTTTTGCAACACCTTGGTGATGGCGACGACAAAGGAAGAAAAGAAGGAGCCATCGCTTTCTTTGTGATTGCAAATCTACTTTCGCTCTTCATCCTGACATCCGAGATTAACGCTCACTATGCCAAGTCGATTCAGAACGAACAGAAACGGTTTGGCATTGAACGGACCGGTTTCTACGACAACGGCGGAGGAGAGCTCAGCGAGCGCACGCAGAACGAATTCAGGCAGAAAGAAGATGCGTTCTACAAAGCACAGCGCTCGACGCAAAACAGAAGGAATACAGTCGTTTCAATCGCGTGGGCATTCTACGCGGTCGCGCTCACCGCAGTCGGATTTGGCGCGAAGCGCCGGCTGATGCGCCTCCTCGGACTTGCCCTCTTCTTCATTACCGCGTTCAAAGTGCTGATTGACGTGTGGGCGCTCGGCGAAGTCTACCGGATTATTTCGTCTATCAGCTTCGGCGTCATCGCGCTCCTGGTTTCGTTCGTGTACGCAAAGTGGAGACACCGATTACAAGAGGTACTTTAGGATGGAATTAAGAATTAGGAATAACGAATTATGAAAAGAAAACTTCTTCTCGCACTGTTTCTTGCGGTTCCGTTCTTTGTGGCAGCGGATTTTACTTCCTCAAACTGGCAGTACGAGCGGTCGCTTACGATGCCCGCGCTTCAAAGTTCCGGTTATGTCCGCGTTAAACTCGATGGGGCAGTCGCTTCGGGGAGCCAAGGATTCAAAGATATCCGCGTGATGCAGGGTGAGCGGGAAGTACCCTACCAGTTTTCCGTCGAGACCGCCGAAGTCCGCGCACAGTATATCGACTCACAGGTGTTGGATACCGTCGTGGACAGCGCCGGACGTATGCAGTTCATTCTCGACCTCGGACAAAACGGAACGCTCCATAGCAAACTGCACATCGAAACCGGTTCTCCAAATTACAAACGGCAGGTGAGTGTGTACGCGTCTCCCTCACTTCTCCCTCACGGCTCTTCTGGCTGGGACTTGCTCACCGACAAGGGATACATTTTCAAATTTACCGATCCGGTCACTAAGTTCAGTACCGACTCGGGTGAGGTCGCGTACCCGCAAAACAGTTCCCGCTATCTGCGTGTCGTGGTTGAGAGCGGTCCCGAGGGGGCGCTGTCGCTCGCGTCGGGAAGCGTGTATCGGTATGAAATCAGTTCCGCGAAAGAGGAGACGGAAACGGTTCCCGCCGACGTGCTTCAGAACAAAGAGACGCAGACAACCGATATTATCGCCGACCTCGGTGCCCCCGGTATCCCGACGCACCAGGTCACGCTCTCGATAAGCGACAGAGGAAACTTCAGCCGGACCGCGTATCTCTTTGGGAGTAATGACGCGACGGCGTGGTCGCGCATCGGGCAAGGGCATCTCTCGCAGATTGATACTCCGAAATTCACCGGCGGAAATTCGACGATAGAGTACACCGAGTCAACCTACCGTTACTACAAAGTCAGTATCCAGAATTTTGACGATATACCGCTTACGGTCGCGAACCATATTGAAGTGGTGCACATCATCCGCACGGTTGTGTTCGAGGCAACCCCATCGGCTACGTACACACTCTACTACGGCAACCCATTGGCGTTCACCCCACGCTACGACCTCTCGCGTTATTTCGAATATCTCGAGACCACGTCGCTTCCCGAAGCGACACTCGGAGGCGAACGCGAAAATCCAAAGTATGTCGCGCCGGCTGGTCCTGTCGTGCCGTTCACCGAACGCAATAAAGTATTGCTCAATGTGACACTCGCGTTTCTGTGTCTCTTGATCGCCGTGTTTGTCGGTTGGTATATTTGGAGACATGTGAAGCACCGCGCTCCGACAGGAGCAGCTTCGCCTGTCATACCGTCGGCACTTCCACAAACACCTGCACCTGCTCCGCAATCAGCGGCCTTGCCGTCACAACCAGCATCTCCTCCTCCGGCACCCGTGCAACCTACCGAAGCCCCGCGACAATGATACTCACCGCTCCGACTCTCGTCGGGGCGGTTTTCGTTGCATGAACGCCATCACACGCTAGAATGACTGTGTGAAACATACGAAAGCGACCATTTCTCTGTTCCAAAGGACGGTAACCAGGTACTATCGAAAGTGCCGGAGAGATTTTCCGTGGAGGGAAACGCGCGACTCGTATGCGATTTTGGTTTCAGAAATAATGCTCCAACAGACGCAAACTGACCGAGTGGTTCCGAAATATCTGGAATGGATGAAAACATTTCCGACACTTGAAGCGCTTGCGCAAGCCGGTGTGGGTGATGTACTAAAGAAATGGCAAGGACTCGGTTACAATCGGCGCGTACTCAATCTGAAACGTTCCGTGGAAATGATTGTGAAAGAGTACAACGGAGTGTTTCCTAAAACGGTTAAGGAAATAGATACGCTTCCCGGCGTCGGGCCGTACACGGCAGGAGCTATCGGCGCCTTCGCGTTTGGAATTCCTTCCGTATTTATTGAGACGAATATCAGGACAGTGTATTTGCATTTCTTTTTTAAGGGAAAGAGGAAGGTGAGAGATGAGGAGATTTTGGAGATAATAGAGAGGACATTGCCTACGACCAAAAAAAACACCACCACCCCGTCCCGCCGACGGGACACCCCTCCTCAACTGAGGAGGGGAAGCATTCGGGAATGGTACAACGCACTGATGGACTACGGATCAATGTTGAAAAAGACTGAAGGAAACGAGAACACGCGTAGCGCGCAGTACACGAAACAGCCGGCCTTCAAAGGTTCGCGTAGAGAGGTGCGGGGAGCGATTCTTAAACGAGCAGCGGAAAAGAGGAAAGTAACCGTGGATGATTTCAAGCAGTACGTTTCTGCTCATCCGGTGGCTGATATTATGTCCGAATTAACAGAAGAAGGTTTCTTGAAAAAAGAAGGAAAAGCATTTAGGCTAGCATAGTTCTTGTTCCTCCTTTGTTAAAGGAGGTGGCCGACAGGCCGGAGGATTTAAATCCCTCCTTTCGCAGACTCAAGTCCTCCCTTTAGAAAAGGGAGAATTAAGACCATATGAAACGCTTTACCCGAACCAAAGAAGACTTCATCTGCGCCCATTGCGGTACCTGTGTAACCGGCACCGGTTATACAAACCACTGTCCAAAGTGTCTCTGGAGCAAGCATGTTGATGAAAATCCGGGAGACCGCGCTTCCCTCTGTAGGGGGGCGATGGCTCCGCAGAGTGTGGAAGTTTTGTCAGGTGTGTACCGAATCCTGCATAAGTGTGAGCGATGTGGTTTCGTCCGAGTTCAGGATGCTTCGAAAGAGGACGATATAGAGCGCCTCATTGAGCTCTCGGCTCAGCCGTTTTCAAAACCGTAACGCGTCAGTTGGGAAGTAGTGCGTCTTCGAGTGCTTTCTTGAGCGCCGGAGCGACGTTCTCGTTGAAACTCTCCATACTCACCTGCACGTCTCCTTCGAAAAGCGTGTCGATACTTTCTTTTGTGTGCTTTTTAAAACTGTCGCCGATGTGACTCATCGTGAGTGCGTTGAGGTCACGCTCGCCGGTCGTATCTCCCATCGAGGAAGTCACAATGAGGCCGATAAGTTTGCCTTCACGGCTCACGATTGCTCCACCACTTGAACCCTGTTGCGCGACGACTGAGCCTCCGATGGAAAACATATCGGAGGTTCCTCCTTCGAAACTGTAGATGGTGCCCGGCTGTACGATTGATGAGCTCGGGTAGAGGTCCTTCTGGATATTGATGCCACTGAGGAACCCAGCCGGATATCCGGCGGCAAGAGCTTCTTCCTTCGCGCGGATAGCTCTGTTGCTGTAGTCCATCGGAATGTACGGGAAGGTCTCAGGCAAAGGGGCATCAACATTTGTCGAACTCTGTATCAGAAGGAGAGCAAAATCGTGTTCTCCTGTGCCTGTCGCATCGGCAATGTCTATCTTTTTCGCATTCGCTGAAATCCAAAATGGTGAAAGATACAGAAGCTTTGCGCGATAGCGATTTTGCGCCGGTTCTCCGGTACGGATGACGCAGTCAAGAAAATCTGGAGTGAGGTAATCCTTTAGCAGAAAGTACTGCCCGATGTGCGCGTTGGTGAGGATAACCCCGCGCGGGTCGATTAAACTGCCGCTTCCCGAAATCGGGTTGAACGACCCGCCCCGCCTCGTCGTGCACAAGATATTCACGAGCGCCTCGCGCGTCTTCGTGTTCAACTCATCAAATGAAAGCTGTGGTACGACAGGCTCGGGGGTAACCGGAGTGACGACGGGCGTCGTGGTGGCGGGAGAAGTAGGAAGGGGGACAGTCTTGGCGGTGGGAACCAAAGGTACTTTTTTTGGAGGAATTTTTACAGGCTCTTTTTCCACGGCGAGTGTTGTTGAGGCTACCTTCGGCTCTTGCACACGCGCCAACGCAGTTGAAGATGCAAGAGGTTTCTCCGCCACGTCTGCGACCGGCACGGCAGGCACCTCATGCGAAGGTGTAGGCGTTGCCACAGCCCAGAGCAGGGCGATACCCCCGAGCGCGTGAATAAGGAGTCGGGCAAGAAATAGCATAGGATTGGATTATACTAAAGTCATCCGCGAATGACGAACGGAAAGGAAAATTGCGAGCATGCATTTTTTCTGTTAGGCTTTGCAACGAAGCGGGATTAGTTTAATGGTAGAACTGCAGTTTTCCAAACTGTAGGCGGGAGTTCGATTCTCCCATCCCGCATACACAAGTAACCGGCCCAAGGCCGGTTTTTTTGTGCGGGATAGAAGATGTGGGACATCTTCGTGGGAGAATCGAAGCCTCTTTGAGCATACTTTCGAGCCTCTGCGAAGAAAGCATCCAAAGAGGGGACTGAGTCTGTAAGACTCGATTCTCCCATCCCGCATAATAGTAAGTTCAGCCTCACAATTTAGGTAAGTACAATATATTTGCGGTCGCAAATATATTGTATACTGAAGGGATGCAGATACAGACGGGGAAAAGAAAAAGTACGAAAGAGAGAAAAGCGCGTATCGCTACTGTACAAAAAGCGGTACTCTTTTCTCTGGCGGCCGCAGGAGGATTAACCCTTGCGTTACTTGCTCCAAATGCTCTTCAAGTACTTGAGCAATTTGGCTGGGTAAAGACAAAACGCAACTTTCGGCAGACAATCAATATTTCAGTTGAACGCTTGTCTCGTGCAGGATTGATTATTAAAGATAACGACGGTCACATCAACCTTACCAAAAGAGGGGAACAACGTCTTTCTGAATTGGAAAGGATGCACTACCGAATTGATCAACCGAAGAGGTGGGATAATAAATGGCGTTTAGTCAGTTTTGATATAAAAGAAACCCGAAAAGAGGTACGGGAATTATTACGCTCGACACTTCAAAGTGTCGGATTCGTGCGTCTTCACCGGAGTGTCTGGGTATACCCGCACGATTGCGAGGATTTTCTCTCACTTCTTAAGGTCGATTATCATATCGGCGTCGAAGTTCTCTATATTATCGCAGATTATATCGAGAATGACGGCTGGCTTCGGAAGCATTTTGACCTGTCGTGATACGGCAAGGTATCAATGAATATACACTATATTTGCGGTCGCAAATATAGTGTACGTCGAGGAAAGTGAGGAAAGATTTTAGATGGCGCAGATAGAAACGAGAAGGAGTATATTTAGGATTTAGGAACGTAGTGTCTTATCCAATCGTTTCGCTTCCGCCCACGCGAGCTCGTAGATTTTTTTCATCGCGTCGGCGATTTCCGCGCTCTCTATAATGACGCCGAGCTTCTCGCGCCATGAGGCAATCATCACTTTGTTGTCATAGATATTTATTTCCGGAGAAAAGTAATATTTATCTTCGGGAACAAACGCAATCTCGCGCTTTTCTTCTTCGTTGTACGAAGAACGTGCCCGCGCGATGAGTGTGCTCGGGACGATAGCGCGAATGGCAATACCCGCTCCGGCACGGCGCTTATAGTATTCCGGAAAATAATTCGGGAGGCCTTTGTGCATGTCGTCTACGTTCGCGTACGCACGTATCGCCTCTGCTGAAGTGAGCGTATCTTCATATACCTGTTTCAACCCCTCGGTACCCTCATAGAATTTTATTTTTGGGCGGTTTTGCGTGGCGTGTACGGAACGAAGCTCCGGCAGAAGCGCTTCGGCCCTTGTGATACGTTCCCTTGCGGCCTCGGCTTCCTTTCGAAGGTATGCAATGACCGACTCGGGCGGTTCGGCCGAGTACTCCTGCTTCGGCTCTTTGCCCGACACATTGACCACACCCTTGTTTGAAAGGGAATCAAGAATGTCATAACCGGTCGTGCGGTTGATACCGGCCTTCCGGCTGATTTGTGTGACGGTTCCTCTGCCAAGCTCAAGGAGAGCCACATACACTACTGCCTCCTTTTCGCCAAATCCGAGCGAGTGAAGGGTGGCGGGAAGTTCTTTCATTCCGTCATTCATACCGGCGAGTGTATCATCTAGCCAAAAATGTGTCAATTTATTTCCACATAAATATGCCTAAGATACTAAATACTATTGCAAAATACGGCTTTGTTAAGCATTTATAGTGACGATATCTTTTGACAGTATGTATAGCATTACGATATAATATACTCCGGAAGTCAAACGCCTTGAAAACTATGAGAAAATTCAGAATTCGACACATGACTGTGTACCCATCGGACCGATGGTTCCTTGATGCAGAGGACGGCGCTAATTTCTTCAGCGAGCGTGGCTTTGAGGCGGTTCTGCAGAGTGAAGAAGTCCTCGTGACACCTGAGAAACGAATGGTCGTCTTCTTGTGTGTGTGTGACGACGGTTCATTTAAGCTCGTTCGAAAAGAAGGACGCTATGCGGAAACAATCATTGACCAAGGAATTTCATCGGTGTGCGAAAGTCTTACCGATGAAAACGCTGTCTTCCGCGGAGAAGGAAACTATATGGAACACTACCGCTTCTTCTGTTGTGGGGAAGCCAAACAAGGATACTATGAAATTCAAAGTATGGAGAACCGTTAAGGTTGGGACATATCCAACCTGCGCTGACTTGGAAAAAGCTGTAAACGGTAAATGTGGAGGGCGAACGTGGTTTTCAAGTCTGCCTTTCATAATTCAGCCTGCCGGGACACTGGAACTCACGTTGGTAAAAGGGTTTCAGCTTGGACAGCGTAGAAACGCAAGCCGTAAAGAGATTTGCGAACTCGCAAAGCGGGCGAGACTTCAGGAATGCCCGAATGAAGTGGCGGTTCAGTTGGTGTTACAGGATTTTATTGACCCGTACACGTTCGAGACCAACATCGGTTCGACGGAAAAATTGGGAGACCGCTCCGACTGCTATATGAGCGTTAACTCCCGACTCGGAATGGTGTGGCTCAACTGCTATGTTGACCAGCCCGAGGGATTCGAACCCTCCATCGTCTGGGTGTTTGTGGTCCCGCAAACTGAAAAAAGTCTGGCAGTGTAGAAATTCAATATACTTCGCAGTTCGCTTCGGCGGACTGCGGGGTTTTTTATTTCTAATATAAAATAAGAAACACCACCCCCTCTTCAATTCTCCCCCTCAACTGAGGGGGAGAGGAAGAGGAGAACACAAAACCCGCCGAGTGGCGGGTTTTGTGGAATTCTGGATTCCCGTTTCCACGGGAATGACAGAAAAGAAAAGACTATTTGACTGCGTCCTTGAGTGCCTTGGCGGCGCGGAATTTCGGAACCTTCATAGCTTGTACCTGCACCATCTCTCCGGTGCGAGGGTTGCGTGCCTGACGGGCAGCGCGCTGTTTGACTGAGAAGATGCCTAAGCCCGCGATGGAGACTTCCTCTCCGGTCTTGAGCGTGTTGACGATTGACTCAAGAATCTTGTCTACCGCTTGCTCCGCCTGCACCTTCGTGCCGCCGAGTACGCCGTGGACCGCTTCGACAATACCTTGTTTGTTCATAGGTATGAAATTATCTTATTCTGTTAACCCCGCGGACCTTCGACAGGGCTGCGGAAACTTATAATCACACTAAACATTATATAGGAGGCCGTTTTTCCCGCAATAGGTCGAGAAAGATTGACAGAAACCCTATTTATTGTACAGAAATAGAAAAACACCCATTCAAACAGGTGTTTTTCTATTTTCATTCTGCTACTTACTATCTCCTATCTCGCGAATTCAATGCACCGAGTTTCCCTGATGACGGTAATCTTGATTTCACCCGGGTATTTCAGCTCCTTTTCAATACGGTCGGCAACTCCGCGGGCCATATTCTTCGCTTCAAGGTCGCTCATCGCTTCCGGTTTGACGAAAATACGGATTTCACGTCCCGCCTGCAAGGCGTACGCTTTCTCAACGCCGGGGAAGGACGTCGCAATCGCCTCAAGTTCCGCCAAGCGTTTCAGGTAGTTCTCTACCGTATCGCGCCGTGCTCCGGGACGAGCGCCTGAAATAGCGTCCGCTGTCTGTACGATATACGATTCAATCGTTTCGTATGGGTATTCGCCGTGATGAGCCTCCATCGCCTTAATTACGAGCGGGTCAACGCCGAATTTCTGCATAATTCTGCGTCCAATCTCGACGTGGGTGCCCTGTACCTCGTGGTCTACCGCTTTGCCGAGGTCGTGGAGAAGCGCTCCTGCCTTGGCAATCGCCACGTTCGCCTTCAATTCTTCCGCAATCATACCGGCGATATGCGTCATTTCAATCGAATGCTGGAGTACGTTTTGCCCGTAGCTGGTGCGGAAGTGCAGACGGCCGAGAATGGCAATAACTTGGGGAGGAAGATTAATCACTCCGCATTCGTACGCGGCTTGCTGACCTTTCTCCTTAATGATTTTGTTGATATCTTGCTGGGCCTTCTCGACAACACCTTCAATCTTGGCGGGTTGGATGCGCCCGTCCAAAATGAGATTTTCAAGTGCGATGCGTGCGACTTGCCGGCGGATGGGGTCGAACGAGGAGATGGTAATCGTTCCCGGAGTGTCGTCGACAATCACTTCAACGCCTGTGACGCGCTCGAACGCCTTGATGTTGCGTCCTTCCTTGCCGATAATCTTGCCTTTGATTTCGTCATTCGGGATGTTGACCGTTGTGGTGAGGATGTCTGGCGAAACGCTGTTTCCGAGACGCTGGATGGCGGTCGTCAGGATTTCTTGAGCACGTTTCTCCAAGCGCTCTTCTCCAGAACGCTCGAGTTTCTGCATACGCAAGACGATATCCTCCTCATTTTTCTTCTCGAGGTTCACGAAGAGTTGCGTCTTGGCCTCCTCTTCGGAGAGGTGCGCAACTTTCTCAAGTTCCGCACGCTTTCCTTCCTCCATTTCCGCGATTTTCTCCTTGACGCGTTTTACTTCCGCAATCCTAACCTTTATTTCTTCGACCTCTTTGTCGATGTCGGTCTGGCGCTTGTCCAGGAGGTCCTCTTTCTTAATAAGACGGTCTTCGGTTTTCTTGATTTTTTCTTCTTTTTCCCTGAGTTCACTGCGAGCTTCCGAAAGCACTTTGGTTGCTTCTTCTTCCGCGCGGAGCGTGATTTTCTTCGCCTCCTCGCGGGCGG
This sequence comes from Candidatus Tayloriibacteriota bacterium, assembly GCA_009694955.1. Lineage (GTDB taxonomy): Bacteria > Patescibacteriota > Minisyncoccia > Phycocordibacterales > UBA10002 > UBA10002. The sequence continues at coordinate 53,962 of SIBZ01000001.1, forward strand.
CGAGTTCCATTCCCTTGATTTCGAGCTCCATCGAGCCCTTCTTACCAAGCGAAATAATCAGCCGGAGATAGTAGCCTAGTGCGATTCCGATGATGCCCGCAGCGCTCGCAAGGAGCACTACGAGTTTAACTGACATACATTAAATAGATTCCGCTTTTATGCGTATTTCATCCCTATAGATATGAGTTTTTGAAGTCCCATAATGCATAGTTCGAGTAGTCGTAAAGGGAAGATAGTCCGATACAAACGAAACCGTGAATAACAATTTTTAATGGATTCAATATACAAGAAAGTACAAAAAAAGTCCAACTCTATCGGAAGGTTTTTGGGAAAGAGTTACTGTAGTTTAATTCTTCCTTCAGCAATAGCTTTTGTAAGATGAACGCAAAAAAGCCACCAGAATAACACAAGCACAACAAGGCCTATAATCCATCCAAAAACCACTTGATGCGCCAACAGCTGACTCACCATAGCCATGCATGCAATCACCACATTGAAACCAAATACAATATGTGTCCATTTAACAATGTCAGCCTTCACTTTTGAAAGCTTAATGGTATAGACAAGGCCTAAAACAAGTGAAACCAGATAAAGCTCAACGACAATACCTACAAAACCATCAAAAGCAGCATGACCAAACGAATTAGCGATGCTATTCCCAATCACGTACATACACGCTCCAAAGATAATGTTTAAGATCTCAACAACGATAACAGACCACATAAAACCAGTCTTTTTGTTTGAATTCGCCACTATTGATTCTTGTGGAACATTCCGTATATTCAGATTCTGATCCATATATAAAATACAAGGCGATGTCCAAAAATGTGCTTTTTCCCCAGTCTATTTCGAGTAATAGAACTTTCCTATAAAGATTTCAGCATGTTTACTGTATGACCTGTATCACCTTATCCACGATGCCGTACTTCTTGGCCTCGTCGGAGGTCATGAAGAAGTCGCGTTCAACGTCTTTTTCGATTTGGGTGAGCGGTTTGCCGCAGTTTGCCGAGAGCATTTTGTTCAGCTTGTCTTTAGTCTGGAGGATGTGTTTCGCGGTGATGGCGATGTCCGTTGCTTGGCCTTCCACGCCTCCGAGCGGTTGGTGAATCATGACTTCCGCGTTTGGAAGAATGTAGCGCTTTCCCTTCTTTCCCGACGAGAGTACCATCGCGGCGCCCGAGGCGGCGATACCGACACAGGTCGTCGCCACGTCATTCTTGATATGGTTCATCGTATCTATGATGGCCATAGTCGAACTCACCGAACCTCCGGGAGAGTTGATGTAAATATTCACCTCCTTTTTCGGGTCTTCCGACTGAAGGAAGAGAAGCTGCGCGATAACGAGGTTCGCGGTATGGTCGTCTATCGGGCCCGCGAGGAAGATAATGTTCTCCTTAAGGAGGCGCGAGTAAATATCATACGCGCGTTCGCCGTAGGTGGTTTTCTCGATAACTGTCGGTATTAAGATGTTCATATGATACGAATTACGAAGTACTACTAATGCAACGGAAAAATACGAATAAGATGGGAAGAGAATAGCAGAAAAAGAGCGAATTGACAAACAGTGGATTTATTATATTGTGGTACTGAACGTTCTCAACCAAAACTGCAGTCCCTATCTTGTTATGAATGAACCGAAAGAAGAGTTTCCTCCGTCGATGCGGGAGGCGGTCCTGTGGGGCGCAATCTGCTGGATTGCGACAGGCATTGTTGTCGGCGGTATCGCGAAGGCAATTTACGAATGGGGGAGTGACGCCGTGGGAGTTCTCATTTTGTGCGTCTTCGTTGTCTTCTCCGTTGCCGTCTTCTCGCGGAAGAAAGGGGAGAACTTCCTCGACAACTACGATAAGGACGAGGCGGAGCATTGAACCGTTCTGTCCCTGGTGCGGAGTCGTCCTTTGGTCGACTCTTTTTTTACCAACGTAAAACCCGCTTCGACTTTCGGCGAGGCGGGTTTTGATGAGTTCTGTGTTTGTCCCCTTACTCAGCAATCACGACACCGACGGTTGTGGGTGAGTTGAGGTTTTTGTAGCCCCAGATACCCGGTATGGTGACGGTAACTCCGAACGTTTCTCCTTTGTGGATTGAGCGCGATGCTTCAAATCCGAGATAGCCACTCGTGGCGTCCTTCGGGTCCTTTATCGGCGCGACGCGGAGCGATTTCCCGCTCGCGTTCAGGAAGAGGACAGAGTCGCCCCTCTTGATTGACACAACCGTGGGACTAAACCCTGTGTCGGTGTACGTTACGTTTACCGTCTTGTGCACGCCTGAGTCTTCCGTTGTTACCGAGGGTGAGGCGAGTGACGATGTACCTGTCGCAAGGTCAGAGGGACTTCGGAGCGCGACTCCGGTGGCGAGGACCACAGCTGCGAGAAGGCCGAGCGCTAGATGTGCTTTGTTCATATCGGTTACTTATGAGTAGGAAATAATAATCTACATATTGTACGCTGTTTTCAGGTTTCTGACATCGAAAGTTATCAACAGCATGGTACAATACGAACTTACGAACACCGATACGAAATTACGAAAATAACACCCCACCTCAATCCTCCCCTCTGAAGAGGGGAGGAGGGGAAGAAAATGAGATTACACAGATTTTTTGTTGAAGAACACATCGCTCCAGATATAAGGCTCGCAATTAAGGACGCGAAACTTCTTCATCAATGGCGAAACGTCCTCCGGCTGAAGGCGGGGAATGAGGTGATTCTCTTTGACGGGTTCGGTATGGACCACCGATGCGAACTCGCTTCGCTTGATAGAGGAGAGGCCATGTGCATTGTGCGCGAGTCTTCCAAAAGCGCGCCGCCGTCCACGCAACAATTTTTCCTCTTCGCATCACTCATCAAGAAAGAACGTTTCGAGTGGCTTCTCGAGAAAGCGACGGAGCTCGGCGTCGCGCAAATACGGCCGGTGATTGCCGACCGCTCGGAGGTGAAGAAGTTCAATCTCGAACGTGCGAAGGATATTGTGAAAGAGGCGTCTGAGCAGTCGGGACGTGGAAGTCTTCCCGCGCTCTATAAGCCGATGGAACTACAGAATGTCTTTAAGGAGTACACGTATTTTAAGACGATGGCGTTCGACCCGCATGGTGAACTGTTCAAAAAAGACGGATGGAGCAAGGAAGAAAAAGTCGGAGCATTTATCGGGCCGGAAGGTGGGTGGAGCGCCCGCGAACTTGAGCTGTTCCGTCAAGAAAAAATCCCCGTCTATTCGCTAGGGGTTTCCACGCTTCGCGCCGAAACGGCGGCGGTGGCCGTGACGTCTCTTTTACTCCTACCGTCGTAAAAGAATCACCAATCACCAACTTCGTCTTCTTTTTGGTTATTACTTAATATACACCGTCTTGATATTGGTGAACTCACGGAGGCCGAAACCGGAAAGCTCCCTGCCGTAACCGGACTGTTTAATCCCCCCAAAAGGAAGGCGTGGGTCGGATTTCACCATATCGTTGACGAAGACCGAACCGGATTCAATACGGGGGATAATACGTTTCGCCCGAGCTAGATTTTTCGTCCACACGGAAGCACCCAGTCCGTAGGGAGTATCATTGGCCACCCTGATTGCTTCTTCCTCGTCTTTCACCCCGATAACCGCGGCGACCGGACCGAACACCTCTTCGTCATAAACCGGCATACCTTTCTTCACGTGTGTAAGTATCGTCGGTTCATAAAAATATCCGGCACGGTCTATACGTTTACCGCCGCACACCACGTTCGCCCCGAGCGCGACCGATTCGGCAACCTGCCGTTCTAATCCACGTAGCATCCGTTCCGACGAAAGTGGGCCAACATCCGTTTTTTCATCCGTTCCGTCACCCACAATCATTTCTTTAAAACGAGCCGCGAGGAGTTTGGTAAACAGTTTTTCTTTTTGGCGGGCGACGATAAAGCGTTTCGCGGCGATACAGCTCTGTCCCGCGTTCTGAAGCCGCGCCCGCGCTCCGGTATGCGCCGCTTCCGCAAGGTCGGCGTCGGCAAGCACGATGAACGGGTCGCTCCCGCCGAGTTCCAAAATGCTTTTCTTTACGGCTTTACCCGCGAGAGACGCGACAATGCTTCCCGCACGCTCGCTTCCGGTAAGCGTCACCGCGCTCACACGCGGGTCGGCAATTATCGCGGGGATTTTCTCCGTCTCAATGAGGAGAACTTGGAACAAACCTTTCGGGAAACCGGCTTCGCGGAACAACTCTTCCGTGCGGAGCGCACAACCCGAAACCGTGGATGCGTGTTTGAGGAAAGCCGCGTTACCCGAAAGCAGGGCAGGGATGGCATACCGAAGCACCTGCCAATACGGAAAATTCCACGGCATAATGCCGAGCACGATGCCGAGCGGTTCAAACGAAATAAAACTTTCGCTCGCATCCGTCTTCACGTATTCGGGCGACAAGAAACGCTCTGCGTTTTCAGCGAAATATTCGGTAGCCCACGCGCATTTCTCTATCTCCGCGATGGCCGCGCGGATGGGCTTGCCCATTTCCTGTGTCATTAGTTGTCCGAGTTCGTGTTTCTGTTTCCGGAGGAGAGCGGCGAGTTTCATGGCAAGACGGACGCGGTTCTTCAGCGGAACAACCCGCCACGCACTCTGCGCGCGCTTCGCGTCCACGAGCTTCCTCTCCGTTTCCGCGGCCGTATGTTCCTTGAACCGCCTGATTATTTTCCCCGTAGCGGGGTTTGTTGAAATGAATGACATAAAAGAATCACCAATAATCAATATCCAATAACCAACCAAAAAAAATAACCAATAACCAAAAGCACCCTATGATTGCTTCACCAATTTTGTGAACACTTTCGCGTTCTCGGAATAATCAACAGGAACTTCAATAAGTGAGACTCCTTTTTGTCCCAGCGCTTTTTTGAGGAGTGGAAGAAACTCCTTTGTCTTCGTCACGCGGTAGCCTTTCGCGCCGAAACTCTTCGCGTACAGGGCGAAATCGGGGTTACTGTAGGAAAGACCGAATTTCTTCAGTCCTTCCGCCTGTTGTTTCCATTGTATCATTCCGAATCCGTCGTCCCGTATGATGACGACGACGAGGTCGAGTCTGAGGCGCATCGCGGTTTCAAGTTCGGCCGAGCTCATCATAAAGCCCCCGTCTCCGCATACCGCGAGCACCTTCCGTTTCGGATAGACAAGTTTCGAAGCGATGGCGGAGGGGAGTCCCGCTCCCATTGTCGCGAGTGCGTTGTCGAGGAGAAGCGTGTTGGGAAGAAACGCGCGGTAGCTTCGCGCGAACCACAGCTTGTACATACCGTTATCAAGCGTGACGATGCCGTTTTCGGGCATCGCGTTTCTCACATCGGCGACGATGCGTTGCGGTAGAAGCGGAAAGAGGGGAGAGTCCCCCTGTTCGCCGATGCGCGCGTCCATTTCTTTTTTTCCCTCCGAAAACCACGCAGATTCCCACGATTTCTTTCCCGCAAGCTCCCCGCGTAGAGCTTGAAGTCCAAGCGCGATATCGCCCACGACTTCGATTTCAGGAGCATACACCGGTTCATTGCCCGCTTTCGAAAAGCTAAGATGTATGAGGACCGGCATCGCACCTCTCCTCACGAATGGAGGTTTTTCGGTTGTCTCGTGTCCGACACAAAGTACGACGTCAGCGTTATGGATAAGCGTATGAACACAGTCACCGCTCGTGATTGCTGTCGTGCCGAGATAGAGCGGGTGGTCTTCGCGCACCACCCCTTTGCCCATTTGTGTCGTTACAAACGGAATGCCGGTTTCCTCGATGAACAAGGCAAGTTCTTTCGCAATCGAGGACTGGTTCGCGTGCATTCCGATAAGTATGACGGGTCGTTTCGCACCGTGGAGCGTTTTCACGGCAGAAGCGAGGGTAGTACTGTTCGGACAAACAGGAGTCTCCTTTGCCGCGGGTGCTTCGGGAATCTTCGGGGCATTTTCAGAAGCGATATTTTCGGGGAGTTCAAGATGTACGGCTCCGGGACGCTCTCCTTCAGCTGTCGCAAGCGCCTGCCGTACGAGTGGGACAAGTGTGTCCGCGGTTTCGATAGAAGCTGAAAACTTGGTAAGCGGAGTAAACATCTTGACCGCGTCAATGATTTGGAACTTACCCTGCTTCCGGAACGCATTCGATTTTTGTCCCGTGATAAAGAGCACAGGCATCGCACCGAGATTTGCGTACGCCGAGGCGGTGGTAAAGTTCGTCGCTCCAGGGCCAAGTGTCGAGAGCGCGACTCCGGTTTTGCCGGTGAGCCTGCCAACGGTCGCGGCCATAAAGCCGGCGGCCTGTTCGTGCCGTGTCACGATAAACGGAATGCGGAAACGGGCAATCGAATCAAGCAGGTCGAGATTTTCCTCTCCGGGTAAACCGAAAATGCGGTTCACGCCATGTCTTTTCAGTTCCGCGACAAACGCGTCGGATGCTTTCATGTGTAAATCACCAATAACCAAACCTAGTGTCTTTTTGGTTATTGGATATTGGTGTTTGGTTATTATTTCAGATTCTCCAAAAACTCGAGCACTCTCTGGTTGGTCATCAGCGTTTCCACGTAACTTCGCGCGTTTTCGGAGTTCGCGTTCTTGTAGTGCTCGAGAATGTGTTTCACTTCCGCTTCAATCTCGGCTTCTGGAACGGTCAATTTCTCGGCCCTTGCAATCTGGAAGAGCATAAGCTGTAAGCGCGCGCGGCGTTCGGCATCCTTTCCCCATTCTTTGCGGAGGGTCACCGCGTCCTTTTTGATTTCTTTCAGGTAGTCGTCAAATGACGCACCCATACGTTCGATTTGCGCGCGCATCTCGCTTTCCATACGGGAAAGTTCGCTCTCGACGAGTACGTCGGGTATGTCGCCCGCGCTTTTCTCGGTCAGTTTATCGAGAAGCGTAGCTCGGCGCTTCTCGCGGTTCTTTTCTTCTTTATGCGACAAGAGCCCTTCTTTCACTTTGGCGCGGAAATCGGCAACCGTTTCAAACGAGCCGAGCGCCTTTACGGTTTCGTCAGTAATTGAAAAATCTTTCGCGTCCGTCTCCGCGAGGCCAGAGTCCGCTCCAGCGTGGCGACGGCCCGTGGCGGACGTGTGCTGTTTGGTGATTTCGGTGATAACGGTATCGATTTCTTTGTCCGTAATCTCGGCGGACTCCGGTTTCTTCGCGTTTTCCGTTTTGGCGATTTTCTGGTATTCCGGAAGGGAGAGTTCGGGGTAGAGCGAAAGCGTTACCTTAAACTCGGCCGGGTTGTCCGGAGCAAGCTTCACGGCTTCGACGCGGGGGCGCCCAATCACGTCAAGCTTTTCCAACTTAAAGATTTCGGCAAGCGCTTCGCCGAGAGCGTCCGTCGAAGCTTCTTCCCAGAGCGCCATCTCGCCTATACGCTCTCGGATGATTTTTTCCGGCACGAATCCTTTCCGGAACCCAGGTAGCTCCGTATCTTTCTTCAGATGTTCAAGGACGTGGCTCCGGTGCTTCGCGACTTCTTCGGGAGGGATTTCAAGTTCGAGAAGAACTTCCGATTTAGGGAGCACTTTCTTTTCTTTGAGCGTGTATTTCATATACAAAAAATGTTATCAGACGACAAATGAACCGGTTTAACGTATCTTATTTTCCCCGCTTTGGCAATCCAAGGCGATGTAAAAACCTCTCCGGTCCGGAGAGGTTTACGAAAAGCAAGGTTACTGTGCGCTTCCGGTATCCGGCGCGGTGTCTGTCGTGTCGCTCGTATCGGCAGGAGCATCGGGTGTGAGCAGTGAGGAGTCTTCCTTTGAGAGCTCTGCGCCCCAGAAATACAGTCCGCCGATGATGAGAACGATGAGAATGATGATAATCCCCGCGAGCGCCCCCCATGACGTGTGATGTGCAGGAGCGGAAAGAAGTTTCCCCGGTGCCTTCGGAAGTTCCAGCGTTTTGGAAAGAGGTGGTGCTATCCCGACTGTTTGTCTCGGTTCGGGACTTTTAGGCTCTGCTTTGAGTGAGGCGATATCGCGTAGCACTGATTCCGGTGATGGAGTGGAAGAGGGCTGCGGAGACGTCACAACGGAAACCGGAGTTTCCGCTATCGGCTGTGTCGGCATTGCAGGGAGCGAGGATGGTGTTTGGTTAGGGTCCATAACGAGTGGCGAGAATAGTATGACGGAATTATATCGTATGGCATACGAAAGCGCCATCCCAAATGGGATGGCGCTTTCCTTCGGTGAAGGCTGATATGAATTACAGCAAGAACGGAATTAAGAGCAGAGCTACTATATTTAATATCTTTATCATGGGATTTATAGCCGGGCCCGCGGTGTCCTTATATGGGTCGCCGACAGTGTCTCCCGTAATGGCGGCTTTGTGAGCGTCAGAGCCTTTGCCCCCGAAGTTCCCCTTTTCGATATATTTCTTGGCGTTGTCCCACGCTCCTCCACCACTTGTCATTGAGATGGCGACGAAGAGGCCGGTGACGATAGAACCAACAAGCATTCCGCCGAGCGCGACAGGACCGAAGAGGAAGCCGACAAGAATCGGCGCGAGTACCGGAATAAGGGCGGGAACAATCATTTCTTTAATCGCCGCTTTGGTGACGATGTCTACCGCACGGCTGTAGTCGGGTTTCGCGGTTCCCGCCATAATGCCTTTGATTTCACGGAATTGCCGGCGAACCTCTTCCACGACAGCGCTTGCCGCTTTGCGTACCGATTCCATCGAAATGGCCGCGAAGTAGTAAGGAAGCAGTCCTCCGATAAAGAGGCCGACAATCACAAGCGGGTCTTCAAGTCGGAATTGGAGATTTTTCCCAAGTGAGGAAAATTCCTGTGTGTATGAAGAGAAGAGTACAAGCGCGGCGAGACCGGCGGAGCCAATGGCGTAGCCTTTGGTGACCGCCTTCGTTGTGTTGCCGACAGCATCGAGTGCGTCGGTGATTTCGCGGACACTCTCGGGAAGGTTACTCATCTCGGCGATACCTCCCGCGTTGTCGGTAATCGGGCCGTAGGCGTCAATCGCGACGATAATACCCGCCATCGAAAGCATACTCATCGCGGCGACTGCGATACCGTAGAGTCCTGAGAAGTAGTACGAAGCTAAGATACCCGCGACAATTGTGAGAAGCGGAAGCGCGGTTGATTTCATCGAAATCGCGAGACCTTGGATGATGTTGGTTCCATGGCCCGACAGGCTCGCTTCAGCGATTGATTGCACGGGAGCGTGCGAAGTACCGGTGTAGTATTCGGTAATCCATACGAGAAGTCCGGTTACCACGAGGCCAACCAAACTTGCCGAAAAGAGCGAACCGGTGGCGTAGAGACCGTTGCCTTCCATAAGTGTCTTGGTGATGGGGTAGAACGCGATAGCAGAGAGGACACCGGACGCAATGAGTCCCTTATACAGTGCGCCCATAATGTTGCCCGACTTTCCGAGCCGAACGAAGAACGTGCCGATAATCGAAGCGATGATGGCAACTGCGCCGAGTGCGAGCGGGTAGAGAAGCGCGTTTGCGAAACCGGGGAACAAAATTTCGCCGAGGAGCATCGCGGCAATCGCGGTGACGGCGTAGGTTTCAAAAAGGTCCGCCGCCATACCTGCGCAGTCGCCCACGTTGTCACCGACGTTGTCGGCAATCACGGCTGGGTTTCTCGGGTCGTCTTCGGGGATACCCGCTTCCACTTTACCGACAAGATCGGCACCGACGTCGGCGGCCTTCGTGAAGATGCCTCCACCAAGACGGGCAAAGACCGAAATGAGCGACGCGCCGAATGAGAGTCCGATGAGCGCTTTCACATCTCCGGTCGCTGCGAAAAAGCCGGTGACACCAAGAAGCGCGAGACCGACAACGAGAAGTCCCGTAATCGCTCCGCCCTGAAAGGCGAGCGCGAGTGCCTGTTTCATCCCGACCGAAGCGGCTTGCGCGACACGCGTGTTGGCGCGCACCGATACATTCATACCGATGTATCCGGCCGCGGCGGAAAGAATTGCTCCGACAAGGAAGCCAAGCGCGCTTTTAAGACCGAGCGCGAAGAAGAGAATGACTGCCATGATGATGGCGACAACCGCGACGGTCTTATACTGGCGGTTAAGATAGGCTTTCGCGCCTTCCCTGATGGCACTGGAGATTTCCTGCATCCGCGCCGAGCCGGCATCTTTCTTGAGGAGACGACTGGCGGCAATGGCGCCGTAGATAAGGGCGAGTAATGAAGAGCCGAATGCGAACCAAATGACGGAGGACATAGGATGAAAATTAATTTCTAATATCTAATTTCTAATTCCTAGACAAATCACACTATCCAAAATTCAAATTTTAAACAAGAGTCTTATGTAAGATTTTTGAAATTGAAATTTAGAGTTTGTTTAGAGTTTAGGATTTTGTTTTTCCCTCGGGGTTTTCCTCGGTAGTTGTCGGTTGTGAGTCGTTGGTTGCCGTGGACTGTAATGAGCTTTGCTCTACTACTGGGGTCGGTTCTGCCGGTGCTTCCGCGCTGGCGATTCCCTCGCCCTTAGTCGAGCGGATGTCGATTTTCCATCCGGTGAGTTTCGCGGCAAGACGCACGTTCTGTCCGCCTTTTCCGATGGCAAGCGACTGCTCGGCTTCGGTGACTTCCACGATAGCCTTTTTCTCGTTCTCGTCAATCTGTACGGAAATCACTTCCGCGGGAGAGAGCGACGCCTCGACAAACTTCGCCGAATCGGGAGACCATTCGATAATATCTATCTTCTCTCCACCGAGTTCGGACATCACGGTCGATACGCGCACTCCGCGCTGGCCGACAAGAGAACCGACAGGGTCGATATGCGTGTCGTTCGACGCCACGGCGAGTTTGCTACGCGAACCCGGTTCGCGCGCAATCGCTTTAATCTCAACCGCGCCGGACGCGACTTCGGGAGCTTCTTGCTTGAAGAGTTCATAGATGAACTTCGGGTGCGAGCGGGACAATTTGAGGAAAATACCCTTCGGCGTTTCTTCAACACGGTAGAGATACGCGCGGACACGCTCGCCTTGGCGATAGCGCTCGCCGGGGATTTGTTCTTCATACGGGAGGAGTCCGGTAGCGCGCCCCATATCGATAAAGAGATTTCCGCGTTCGATGCGTTGTACTGTACCCGACACGATTTCGCCCTGCCGTGCGCCGTACTCGGTCATCACGCTCGTCTTCTCGGCCTCGCGGATTTTCTGGATAATCACCTGCTTCGCGGTCTGCGCGGCGATACGTCCGTAGTCCCCTTTGCTTTCAAGCGGGAAAATGATTTCGGCATCAAGTTCCGCGTCTTTCTTTATCTTCTTCGCGTCCTCAATCATGATGTGATGCTCGGGATTGAAGTAGATACGCTCGTCACTGGGGTCGCGCTCCGTTTCCTCCCCCTGCATCTTCTCGATTTCGCTTTCCGGTATGACACGCGTGTCATCCACCACGATTTTCACCTGGTTAAAATTTGTCGCGCCGGTAGAGATGTCGAACGTTGCGCGGACAATCTGGCCTTTCTTGCCGTACTCTTTCTTATAAGCGGTCGCGAGAGCCGCTTCGATGGCTTCAATGACTTTCGCGCGGGGAATGCCGCGCTCTTCCTCGAGCTGGTCGAGGACGGAGTTGATGATCTTTAAATCGAACATGATGCAGACACTGAACTGACTCGGAACGCCGCCAACACGGAACTGACTCGGAACCTGATATACACAGGTTCAGTGTCTGTTTGGTGTTCTTTTTCCGTGTCGCTTTCGTGTATATTAAAAATAAAGGTCCGCCCGGGAAGGCGAACACTGAGTACCTACAGGATAGCAGGAGACATGATTCGTGTCAATATCGGTTGTGTATACAAAAAACAACCCTACTTCGTCGAGCGAAGTAGGGAAGTCGTGCGTCTCACGGCAAGCGTGAGACAAGGTCAAAGTTTCTGCAACCCGCCATTGGCGCGGGCTCGGTAATAGAGGGCAGGAGCCTCGGTAGCCCCACTGACGACGGTGATGGTGTGCTTACGCGCACCGGTCGTCGAAAGGGCTGGAGGCGAAGAGAGTGAAGATGCGGGCACCCAGTGCACCAGGTCAGAACTCTGTTGGAGTTCGGCGTCTTCGGCACCGTCTCCAGCGACCTGAATCTCCCGTTCGCCGTCCTCGTTGATGGCGATGAGGAGCCGAAGGGGCTT
>SIBZ01000015.1 GCA_009694955.1 Candidatus Tayloriibacteriota bacterium
AAAACGCGGTTCGTTTGAGCGCTGTCGAGAACGGCGAGGAGCTTGGCGCGATGTATTTATATTTGATACAAAACGACTCACACAAAGAGCCGTACGGACTCCTTGAAGACCTGCTGGTCAAAGAGGAACACCGAAAGAAGGGTATCGGTAGCACGCTCGTCAAAGAAGCTATCGAGGAAGCGAAGCGCCTCGGGTGCTACAAGCTCATCGGCACGAGCCGTCTCGAGCGTGAAAATGTACACGCTTTCTACGAAAAACTAGGCTTCAAAAAATACGGATACGAATTCCGTACAGACCTCTAACAAAAACTCCGCTCTATGCGGAGTTTTTGTTACTTGAGAGCGGAAAGCAGGTCACCGTGAAGTTTCCCGTTCGTACCGACGATGGTTGTTGACTGTGCCGTCACATCACCTCCTTTCTGTTCGGTAACCGCCCCCCCCGCCTCGGTAAGAATCAGGATTGCCGCCGCCATATCCCAGATGTGAAGACTGATACTGACGAAAAAATCCAAGACGCCCGAAGCCACGAAACAGATTTCAAGCGCCGAACCACTAAACACGCGGAAACGATAGGTGTGTTTTACTATCGTATCGAGAAGCACGTTCCGCGAGCGTCCATCTTTCCAGTTCCATCCGAGTGCCCCGATGCTTTTGGCAAGCACGGTGGTCTTGGACACGTGAATAGGCCGACCGTTCTTGAACGCCCCTCCCCCACGCGTCGCGGTAAAGCATACTTTGTTCACAGGGTCCGACACGATACCGACAAGCGGCCCGTGCGCGTCCCAGAGCGCGACCGAAATGGAACAATGATGCAATCCGCGGATATGGTTGGTCGTGCCGTCTATCGGGTCGAAGTACCACATGTAGAGCGAACCACTCTTTGATGCTCCTTCTTCGCCGACAATTCCGTGGTCAGGGAAAGCTGAAGAAATCGCACTCGTAAGCAGTTGCTCGATTTCTTTGTCTGCTCCGCTTACTTCACTTCCAACGACGTCTTTCTTTATTTCCACACCCGAAGCATTCCCGAATGATTTCAGGAAAATCGGCTCGGCGCGTTTAACGGCCTCAAGCGCGACTTCCAAGAATTTTTGAGTATCAGCCATAGTCCTCATACTATCATTACCGTCCCATATAGTGAAAAGTGACACTACAGTCGTATCATCTTCTGCTTTCTGTCATTCCCGAGAAATCGGGAATCCAGAAATGACAAACGGTCGGTTCCTCACTACAATAACCAAATGAAACTTGATTCACCCCTTGAAACTCTCTCCCGTATAGCGGAACCGGAGCGGAAAGCGCTCAAGAAACTCCGCATCAAGACTGCGGAAGATTTGTTGTATCACTTCCCTACCCGTTACGGTGATGTGGCGGAGATGCGGACAATCGGAAGCCTGCAACAAGGAGATGCGGTTGTCGTCTTCGGCCGGATTTCGAAACTCAAAGCAAGCAAAGGGTTCCGGACAAAAATCACGATGGGGACAGCCGAACTTGTAGATGATACAGGGAAGATTCAGATCGTTTGGTTCAATCAGCCGTATATCGCGAAGATGATTCCCGAAGGCGCCCTCGTACGTGTGGAAGGAAAGTTGAGCGCGCGGCGCGCGAAACCATCTGACGCTACACGTTCCCCGCTTCACGCTACACCATCTTTGTATTTCTCCAATCCTAAGATAGAGAAAGTGACGTCGGTCCCACAAGGTGTTGGTGATTCATTGTTCGGAGGCGAAGGCGAAAGCCATCATCTACACCCCGTGTATCCCGAATCGCGAGGAATCACGACTAACTGGCTCTTTCACCATGTCCAAAAGATTATCGCTTCGGGGATACTTGATTCGGTCATTGATCCAATTCCCCCAGAGATTCTGGAGAAGTATCATCTCCCTACTCTTAAAACCGCGCTCATTTTTATCCATGCTCCGCAAAACAAAGACCATGCGGTCGCCGCACGCAAGCGTTTCGCGTTTGAGGAAGTCTTTTGTATTCAGCTTGAGAAACAAAAGGAACGAAAACTCTGGCAGAAAGAAAAATCATTTACGATAGATAAAGGCGAAGAGCACATTGAGATGTTTACGAAACGGTTTCCCTTTCCGTTTACCAATGCGCAGAACCGTGCGATAAGCGGCATCTTGGAAGATTTCCGCAAAGGTGTACCGATGGCACGCCTTCTCGAAGGCGACGTAGGAAGTGGAAAGACCGCGGTTGCCGCTTCCACCGCGTATGCCGTTATTACCTCTCGACCGAAGGACCAGAACTATGGCACCTTACAGGTGGCATATATGGCACCGACCGAAATCTTGGCAACACAACAGTTTGAATCGTTTATAGAGTACTTTAAACATCTCCCCATCAATATGGCACTCATCACGGGAAGCGGATGTAGAAAATTCCCGTCTAAAGTAGACCCTTCCGGTTGGACCGACATATCACGAAACCAACTCTTAAAGTGGGTGAAGAATGGCGAGATAGCAATTTTGGTCGGGACACACGCACTTATACAGAAGTCAGTACAATTCAAACACCTCGCATTTGCAATCATTGATGAACAACACCGTTTTGGCGTAAACCAGAGGAAGGCGCTGGTACACAAAGAGATACGAATGCCACACCTTCTCAGTATGACCGCTACGCCAATACCAAGGACTTTAGCTTTAACAATCTATGGAGACTTGGACCTTACCGTTCTTGATGAATTACCCCCGGGGCGAAAACCCATTATCACCGAACCGGTCGCGCCGAAAGACAGAGACGCGACGTACGAAAAAATCCGAAAAGAATTACAGGCTGGACGGCAGTGCTATATCATCACGCCCCGCATAGATGAGCCGGACCCCGATAAGGAATTCGCGGTGCAGGCGCGTTCCGCGAAAGCTGAAGCGAAACGCCTCAAAGAAAAAGTGTTTCAGGAATTTGAAATCGGCGTGATGCACAGCAAACTGAAAGACACGGAAAAGGAACGTGTGATGGAGGAGTTCAAGGACGGTAAAATACATATCCTCGTCTCCACCTCCGTCGTTGAAGTCGGCGTGAACGTCCCGAATGCAACCGTCATTATCATTGAAGGCGCGGAGCGGTTCGGCCTCTCGCAACTCCACCAGCTCCGCGGGCGAGTCCTGCGAAGCTCGCACCAAGCCTACTGCTACGTTTTTACCGAAAGTATGGGGGCGAAGACCATTGAGCGCCTCCACGCCCTTAAAACGGCCAAGAATGGGTTTGAGCTCGCCGAATACGACCTCAAGTTCAGGGGCGCGGGCGAACTCTCAGGCTCACAGCAATGGGGCGTTTCAGATGTCGCGATGGAGGCCCTCCAAAATCTCAAGATGGTGGAAGCCGCCCGCGCCGAGGCGAAACGTCTGCTTGAAGAAGACGAATCGCTCTCACACTACCCCCTGCTCCAATCGCACCTCGCCGCCCGCAAAAAAGAAGAAATCCACTTCGAGTAGTTTCTTCCTCCCCTCCTCAGTTGAGGAGGGGTGTCGAGTCTTCGAGACGGGGTGGTGGTGTTCTCTTCATTCTCCTAGTCTACGACTACAGGCTTTTCCTAAAGGGAGCACTCGCGTCTTCGCGAGGAGGGATTTAATCTGCTTGCAGGTAGTAGTTTTCTACAATTCCACGAAATGGTTTCTTGTTCTACCTATACACATCGTGGTCGCCGATGGCGAAGAGCACGACCTCATTTTTTGAACTATAGCCAAACACAATCCTGAATTTGTAATTGACCGAAAAACTGTACCGGTCCTGAAGCGGACCTTGTAGTTTGTGCACCTTGAGTTGCTTGTGCTCTTTTGGATTTCTAAATAGCTCAATCTTCTCCAACACTTCATTCTGCAGGCCTTCTTCAAGAGCGTCGAACTGACGAACAAATGTCGCCTTGTAAGCTACCGTAATCATTTCGTTCGCAGTTTCTTCGCCAAGTCGCGCAAATCACCTCGGAGCGTGGGCTCCCGTTCTGCCTTGAGCACCGCCTGTACCGCTTCTTCCTCCGAAAGGAGTTTTAAGGCGCTCCGAACCACGGCAGCCTTGTTGGGCGACCGTCCGCTTTTTACTTGCCGTTTAATGAACTCTTCAAGCTCCGCCGGTAAAGGCACTGATAACGTAGTCATAAATGTATGATAAGTTAATATGATAGTATCATATCTTGTGGACGCTCCCCTGTCAACCGACATTTACTTACTCAAAGGTTCTCCACTATTGATGTGAAAGTGGAGATGTTTTGAATCTTGATATTTCCCTACGTTGGTAAGGATTCTCGCTCCTCCATGTTCTTTTTCGACTTGGGTGGAAAGCGTCTTCAGAACTTCTATCATCTCAAGAAGTATCGGCATATCTCCAGAAGAAAGCTCCGCTAAAGACGGAATATGTTTTTTGGGAACCACCACGATATGCACCGGCCAACGCGGGCGCGTATGATGAAATGCGAGAACCTGTTCACTCTCGTACTCAAGCCTTAGTGGCACTTCCCCTTTCAGGGCAATGTCGCAATAAAAATCATTGCCAGAATAATTCATAGTCTTAATCACCAAGGAAACTTTTCTCCCTTAAACCAAAACTGACCAGTTTCCGGCCTTGAGGTAGCGAGTTTGAAAATATCTTCAGCTGCTTCTTGCGGTTCAATATCCGCTTGCGGTCCGCCCATATCGGTTTTCACCCAACCGGGATGGACTGCGGATACAATTATTTTCCCTTTTAGCCGAAAAGTCCATATACGAACCGCCATATTGAGAGCAGCTTTTGATATTTTATAATCCGGATACGTGGCGGCATGAACATGACTGAACGAGCCTGCGCGGGAAGTAATAGTTAGCAGATGTCCTCCTTCATTCATAAGCGGGATGATGTGTTCGGTAAAATCTACGGTACCGAAAAGGTTGACCTCCATCACTTTTCTAAGTAGTTCTACCCGGAGTGCGGAATCATTTTCATTATTCGACCAAACTCCTGCGTTGTTTATAAGAATATCAATTTTCTTTCCACGGGAGGAAATTTCTTTTGTACACATCTCAATACTCTTCGAATTTGAGAGGTCGAGTTGGAACACGGTGAGATGTGCGTTCTTTATACCAGAAATTCCGGTAGAGGAAGTCCCCATGACAGCATACCCTTCACGCAAAAACTTCTCGGCCAGAGCTTTGCCGATACCTCTGCTTATTCCGGTTATCACAACTGTTTGCATAGAATCCGCCCTCTTGGACTCGAACCAAGAACCCCTGAGGTATATGATTTTTTTCAGAGTCCGCCCCCTTGGACTTGAACCAAGAACCCCCGAGGTATATTTCATATAACTGCTTCACTCGGACGAAAAACAAGAATGCTTCCTGGTGCGCGTGCTAGGACTTGAACCTAGAACCCCCGAGGTATAAGCTCGGTGCTCTAACCATTGAGCTACACGCGCATTTTTGTTTTTCGCTCCTCGCTAGCAATTAGAAGCTCGGTGCTCTAACCATTGAGCTAAGGGCGGTATGACGAAATCGTAGCGCACATACGCCACTTTCGCAAAAGTCGACATTTAGCATTTACCGACGGCCGTCGGTAAATGCTAAAAGTGAGGAACACCACCACCCCAGCCTACGGCCACCCCTCCTCAACTGAGGAGGGAAAAAGAGGTGCTTTTCCTAGAGCCTAGTGCCTATCCTCACTTCTGATGCTCAATATCTTTTTTCTTCTTCGGCAGAATCCCGTGCGCGATAATGACTTTCTCGTATTCTTCCTGCTCAAGCGTTTCAACTTCAATGAGTTTCGCGGCAATGGCGTCAAGCGCGGGGCGATGCTTTACCAAGATTTCTTCGGCGCGCTTGTAAGCCTCGTTAATGATTTTCGAAACTTCCACGTCTATCGCGTCCCCCACTTTCTGCGAATACTCCTTCTCTTCATACATGCCGCGTCCGCCAAGACGGCCGAGTAATGTTTCAAACGCAATCGGCCCGAGCTTCTCCGACATACCGTACTTCGTCACCATATCGCGGGCGAGTCCGCTCACGACCTGCAAATCATTTGAAGGTCCGGTTGTGATATCGCCAAAGAGCATCAGTTCGGTAATGTACCCACCGAGAGTTACGGCGATATCATCCAAGAATTCTTTTCGCGACTGGAGTTTCCTATCTTCAAGCGGAAGTTTCAGTGTGTACCCCGCTGCTCGACCACGCGAAATGATAGAAACTTTGTGTACCGGGTCGGCGTACGGAAGCACCGAGGACACGAGCGCGTGTCCCGCTTCGTGATAGGCGGTGATTTTCTTTTCCGCTTCCGACAAAAGATGGCTCTTGCGTTCCGGACCGAGCATCACCTTTTCAATTGAGCGAATCAAATCAAATTGAGCTACTTTGAGTCGTTCCTCGCGCGCGGCGAGAATTGCCGCTTCGTTCACGATGGAGTGGAGGTCGGCTCCCGAAAACCCAGGCGTCCGTTCGGCAACAACGCGCAGGTTCACATCCTCGGCGAGCTGTTTTTTCGTCGCGTGCACCGCAAGAATCGCTTCACGGTCGTTTCTGTCCGGAAGGTCAACCGTTACTCGGCGGTCAAAACGCCCAGGACGGACGAGTGCCGAGTCGAGCACATCGCTCCGATTTGTCGCCGCCATCACAATCACCTTGTCGTGCTGTTCAAATCCATCCATTTCCACAAGTATCTGGTTGAGTGTCTGTTCGCGCTCGTCGTTCCCCCCGCCCATACCCGACCCACGCACACGTCCCACTGCGTCTATTTCATCAATAAAGATAATAGAAGGAGCGGCCTGTTTCGCCATCTTAAAGAGGTCACGAACGCGAGAGGCGCCGACACCGACGAACATCTCCACAAATTCAGAACCAGAAATAGAAAAGAATGGCACACCAGCCTCCCCCGCGACTGCGCGGGCAAGGAGTGTCTTTCCCGTCCCCGCCGCCCCCATAAGAAGCACCCCTTTCGGTATTTGCGCTCCGATATCAAGAAATTTCTTGGGACTCTTCAAGAAGTCGACAATTTCCGCGAGTTCCTGTTTTGCTTCCTTCACACCTGCGACATCCTTAAACGTTACTTTCTGTTTTTTGTCGTTCGGGAAAATGACGCGGGGTTTCGATTGTCCAAACGTGAATGCTTGCATCCCCGAACCTTTAACCTGCCGTGTGAAAAACCAAACCAGCATGGCAAACAGCAAAAGCGGAATAAGGTACGGCGCGAGATTAATGAACCAGAACGTAAAGCCTCCTTCTTTCACAATGGAAATCTTCACCGCCTGCAGTCTTTCGACCGGCACACCGTAATTCACCAGTGTTTCAGAAAACGCGACCCCCGGTTCTTTATGCGACAGCTTCTCGATGTTGCCTTTGCCGTAGACAACGGTGAGTGTTTCTCCCGCAACCTTCACTTCGGCGACGTCTCCGCGCGCTACGTCGGCGGCGACTTCCGAAATCGGAATCTCACTCGTCTCGGTGCGGTTCCCCGCGATAAAGGAATAGACGGTCATCAGTACGAGAAAGATGAACACCATTCCCATAGCGTTGTTCAGGAATTCGCGCATCGGGCGTTCGGGAGGAGGAGTTTTCCCTTTCGTGTCTTTCGGAGAAAGCGCGTTGAGGACCTTTTTCCCTTTTTCTTTTGCCTCCTTCATATTGTCTTTAAGAGGGGTCATACAGTCAGCATCCTAGCGCATTTTCCGACTCTTGGAAAGTTTAGTGTCACTCTCGCTACAGGTACGACAGAGGAGAAAAAGCGGAAAATTTGCTAGTATGTCCACATGTTGCTCAACAACCAAAAAGCGCACTTCAATTACGAATTCCTTGACAAGCTCACCGCCGGCATTGAGCTTCTTGGCCTTGAAGTGAAATCGCTCCGCGGGAAACTGGGGTCGCTTGAAGGAAGCTACGTCATTGTACGCGGGAACGAAGCGTTTATGATGAACTCATATATTCCCGCCTATCAGCCAAAGAACGCGCCGAAAGGCTATGACGAACGGCGGAACAGGAAACTGCTTCTGACAAAAAAAGAAATTCAAGACCTCTCCTCTGCCGAAGCCAAAAAGGGTTTGACAATAGTGCCCATTTCAGTGTACAATAAGGGACGAAAAATAAAGGTAGATATCGCTATCGCTCGCGGTAAAAAGAAGTTCGACAAACGCGAAACGATAAAGAAACGCGAAACCGAGCGCGATATGCGACGCGAGCTCAAAGGACATTGAAAAAACCTAGTCTGCCGTTCACCTTCAGTCCATACTTCGTAATTCATACTCCATGGTCTGAGGGGGGATGACAGGCATAGACATATGGCCACCTTCTTTCTGCGCATTGTGGAACTCCGGTACTTCCTTAAACTGCCGGAAACATTAAGTGCAAAAAACTTAATTACAAAAGCCAAGTCCATCGTCTCGCCGTATTTCGGCGAACGTGAGCTCGCTTTCGCTTACGCTTCGGCGTAAGTGACGCTTATCTTCCCGACGTCCGATAGGGATACGTAAGTGTTATATATTCGGAATCGAGCGTGTTCCCTTCTCGGCTTACGCTTTAACCAAAGAGAATCGGTACCAAGACATTCTGTTACTCTTATAGTCTTGGCACTTAACGTCCCGCGAGGGACAAAGAGTAACTAGACAATGTAGAACCGGAAAAAAGAATCATGTGCACGGGAGTTCAATTCTCCCCTTCTCCACTCGTTAAAACATCAGCACCCGAAAGGGTGCTTTTGTTTTTTGAGTGGAGAAGGAGCAGAGTGCCTGCGCACTCTGCGTGGAGAATTGAAAAGCGGAGCGTTACTGAGCCCGCAGGCGAAGTCGCGAGCTAGGGTCGTGCGGCCGTTTAAGCGACGGCTTACACGGAACGCCTGACCAAAAGTGTACTCACGTTTCTCCCCTTCTCCATAGAAAAACAAAAACGCCCGATTGGGCGTTTTTGTTTTTCACGATTTCTTCTCAAACGTATTCAGAGAAATCCTGCCGGTGCTCTCGTACACTGCCACGGCACGCCTTATCTTCTTAAGCGCGTCCTTTAATGCGATACCCATCACCGTGCCGGTCCGTCCAAACTGTTGGGCAATACTGGCCAATGTATGTCCCCCTTCGTCATTCTGCAGATAGAGCATCGAGACAACCGTTCGCTCCCGGTCGGTTAAAATATCCGGGGACGAGATGATATCCATCAGCACCTTTTCCTCCTCTCTCTCCTCCACCTCGGTCCGGAAATCTTGCCTGGCTGAAACAAGGTCTGCATCAGGGTGCACTCCATACCGTTTCGTCCTCCTCAGAATTCTTTCCTCCGTGGGCCGGATGAGAGTCTGCCTGGAATTGAATATCTTGCCGGCATGCGTTTGATAACGATAACCGATTAAATCATTCTGTTTCCCCGCTATTGGTTCTCCTGGTGCGTGCAGTTCTGAAGTATCTCCGACAGCCGTACCCTGCTCCTCATCTTCGACGCTATCCCCTTCCATCGTAAAACTCGGGAGTATATCGTAGTCTCTCCATTCCAAATCCACAACCTTTTCGAGGTTCGCTTCTTTTTCTCTTTCCACCGATGCCTGTTCCAGTTCGCCCAAATTTTGTCCAGCTTTGAGCACACCGCTCTGTATCTTTTCCGACCTTGGTGAACCGACAAGGCGGGTATAAATCTCGTCGAGCAGAGGTGGGCCGAAAAAGGTCCGTTTAATCCCCAAGGCACTGAGATGCACGCCGGAATTTATCCGGAACTTACGCAGAGAAACCGACTCCTGAACCGCGCTGATAACGGCTTCAACTTCTCGAGTGGACGTCCCGAGCTCTACAGCGATTATGTTGGCGCTCATCCAGCCCTGTGGAGCATATTCAAAATATCCTTCATTCCTGAATTTACGATTTTGATTGCTGATAGCCATCACTTCTCTCGCATCAGAATAACGTGTTACTTTTTTGCCGATTTCTTTTTCCTCTCTGTATGGCCGAACTTCAGCCGGTTCCCCGGTTTGCTCTGCCGCTCCCACAGAAACAGACGTGTTCCCGGCATCCTCCTCAACCACGCCTGGAGCAGGTGTTCCTTCTTTGGGTTCTTTCGACAACGAAGTTTCTAACCACTTATCGGGTACAACTCCCGCGGTTTCCAATACCTCAGAGTAGAGCCGCGGACGGTTCTTTGTTCCTCTCCACTCATCCAGAAATTCAACGATGGTCGCACTTTTCCTATCTATTTTCTCTGAGCGACGAAGCAACCTCCCACCTCGTTGTATCACGTCTTTTTCCGAGAGGCTGGGCGCCACATTGAGCCCCACTGTTGCTTCAGTCTCATCCAAGCCCTGCCAAGAGAGCTTGGAACCGCATAAAACCTCTATATCGCCGTTCTTCCATTTCTGCAACACAGCTTCCCGCTCATCAATATTAAGTTTTCCCGTCAGAATGCCGGCGTGTATTCCTTTTGCTTCAAACGCCGCGGCGAGGTCCTTGGTGTGCACTCGAGCCACACAAAACGCGATGGCCTTGCTGTTTTCGCGCCGGTAAAACTCGATGTAACTGTCCACGACTAGATTATTTCTTTCGAGAGTGTTTAGCTTTTTTCCCAGCTCTCCGGACACATAATCCCCTCCGGCGACAGAAATCCCTTCCACCACAATCGGAACCTGTATCACTTCAACTTTAAATGCCGAAAGCAAATTCTCCTTTACGGCTTCCACCACACCCATTTTATCTATTTCGACAGGAAGAAAGTCCGACACAGAGCGCCCGTTGTATAGTTTCTGAGTAGCGGTTGCCGAGAATCCGATAATAGTTTCGTCTTTGAATGTCTTCTCTATTGATTCCTGGGTAACCTCGCCGAGGCCGTCGTGTACTTCGTCAAGCACAACAAGGTCGAAGTCACCGCTTTTAAAATCTCCTTTGTCTATCGCGCTTCGAAGTCCATGATAGTTACAGGCGGTCACAGTGGCATGCAACTCCTTTTTCCCACCAAAATACTGTCCTGCTTTTCCCCCTCCGAATCGTTCCAACTTTTGGGTATTTTGCATCACGTTGATATTGCCACTCCCGACGACAAGTATTTTCAAACCCGGCACATCTTTGAGCGCTTCAATAAGTTCGGCGAAAATCACCGTCTTTCCCAATCCGGTGGGTAATTCCAAATACCCGCACCGATTGCCCGAACGAAGGAACGCGGCTATTTTTACCAATGATTCTACTTGTCTTGGCTCAAGTGTAGAGTGCCCTCCCTCCTCGTATTGCTTTACGAATAGGTCTACGGAATCGAGCATCCGGAGTATCTTCAGCTCCTTAGAAAATGCATCCTGTATTTTTTCATCCTCGGCAAGTCCGCTCCCCTGACTGTCGGAGTCCTGCGCATCTGAATGTTTTAGTATAGATAGAAACGCCCGAAGTCGTGCTTTATCGGTTTTCAAGAACTCTTTAAGCGTCTTGCCTTTCTGCTCTTCCGAAAGCGTAAACGGTTCTCCCGTGGCTTTGGAAGCCTTATCTATTTCACCCTGAAACGAGTCCAGTTTTTGGTTCCAGATTTCTTTCATCCCCTCATTATAGAGTGAGACAGGTGTCGCCACAATGTGTCAGACGGGGTTGGCAAACGAAACTGCCCCGAAGCACTTTTCCGTTACTTTTTTACATCCGTCGGTAATGAACTGTGCTAGAATATCTCGCATGCAACTTGGCACAAGCGCACTCGCGATTCTTTACGCCTATCAATTCCCCGTCCTTTTTTTCGGAGCGTTTTTTCTCGGTGAGACCGTGGTAATTCCGGCGGCATTTCTCGCGGGTGAAGGCCTTTTGTCGCTCACGTTTATCTTCTCCGTCGCCCTACTCGGCACCGTCGTTGCCGATACGCTCTGCTTTTTCGCGGGACCGTTTTTGTTCCGCCTTGCGCACCGCTCGCTCTGGGTGAAAGAACGGAGCGAGAAAGTGCTCGGTCATTTGCAGACGGTGTATGCCGACCAGCCACTCCGAACCCTGCTTATCAGCAAGTTCGTGTATGGTACGCGGTTTCTTACCGTTATCTACCTTTCACAGAAGATGACACTCATTCGTTTCTTCCTCGTTAATCTCGCAGGTACACTTCTGTGGCTTATTTCCGTTGTCGCCGTGGGATATCTCGCTGGCAGGAGCATTATCAACCTCACTCCGATTTTTACGGACGCGAAATACGTGCTGTTGGTCGTTATTTTGCTTATCGTCGGAGCGCGGTTCGGACCAACCTGGGTTGCCCGCCATATGCCGAAGAAATAGGCCTGTACTGAGCGACATTCGGGAGATTATTGACACGAAATTAATTATATGCTAGTATGCTCTTCAACAAAGTCGCGTGTAGAAGTAAGTCGATTCGCCACAGAAGTCTTTGTATTATCACTAGAAGCCAACAATGACCGGTACAATCAAGAAATTGACTGACAAAGGTTTTGGATTCATTTCCGCCGAGGGCTTGCAGAAAGACTTGTTCTTTCACAGCAAGGCGCTCGTAGGAGTGCAATTCAGCGACCTCCAGGAAGGCGACAAAGTTTCTTTCGAAACTGAGGAGTCTCCGAAGGGCATGAACGCAGTCAACGTCCAGCGAGCATAATCTCGCGACACAAAACACCCCCGCCGCAAGGCGGGGGTGTTTTGTTTTGGAATCTCGCATTGTATAGTACCCATATGCTTTCTCGAAAAACTCAAACACCGCGAAACGAAATCGAAAAACTCTCCGAACGCTTGCGGGAACTGTCTTACCTCGGTTCGGCCATCTCGGTACTCCAGTGGGACCAGGAGGTGAATATGCCGAAGAAAGGGGCGGACGCGCGGGCAAAAAGTATCTCGCTTCTTGCCGGCCTCGTGCATACCCAGTTTCTGAATATCGACCGCGACGGATTACTCTCCGGTCTCAAGAAGAAGTTGGAAGACGACAGACTCGCTCCGCGCGAAGTGACGATTGTCCGCGAAACATGGCGGAGTTTC
Source organism: Candidatus Tayloriibacteriota bacterium (assembly GCA_009694955.1). Taxonomy (GTDB): domain Bacteria; phylum Patescibacteriota; class Minisyncoccia; order Phycocordibacterales; family UBA10002; genus UBA10002. The sequence goes on from SIBZ01000015.1 coordinate 12,859, forward strand.
GAGAGGGCGCGGAAACTCCCCGAAACGTTCGTGAAAGCAATGGCTGAGCTTACGTCGAAAGCGCAAAACGTGTGGCAAGAAGCCCGCGAGGAAAACAACTTTGCGAAGTTCGCACCGTATCTCGAAAGAATGGTGGAGAAGAAGCGCGAGGAAGCAAAGCTTGTCGGATACGAACATTCTCCGTATGACGCGCTTCTTGACGACTACGAACCGGGAGCGACTTCAGGAGAGCTCGAGCGCATCTTCACCGACCTTAAGAATTTCCTGATTCCTTTCATTGCCAAAATAAAGAAGGTGAGCAAGAGCATACGGCCGTATGCTCTTGCTGAGTCGGTGACATTCCCGATTGAGAAGCAAGTCGTGTTCAACACCGAGCTTGCGGAAGCGATGGGCTACGACCTCGACGCGGGTCGCATTGACGTGAGCACACACCCATTCACCACAGGCTTTCATCCGCACGATGTCCGCTTCACGGTGAGGTACAATGTACACGACCCATTCGAATCTATCTTCCCCACCCTACACGAAGGCGGGCACGCGCTTTACGACCAAGGACTTCCGCACGAAGAGTTCGGCACTCCGCTCTCCGATGCGGTCTCGCTCGGCATTCACGAGTCACAATCACGCCTTTGGGAAAATATGGTGGGTAAAAGCTTGCCATTCTGGAAGCGCTGGTACCCGAAACTTAAAAAGGCATTTCCCGGAGCCTTTTCCGCTTCGCTCGGTGAGTTCTACAAGATAATCAATACCGTGAAGCCGACACTTATCCGCGTCGACGCGGATGAAGTAACGTACAACCTGCATATCATCATCCGCTTCGAGCTCGAGAAGGCCCTGATTGAGGGAACGATTGAAGTGCGCGACCTTCCCAAACTCTGGAACGAGCGCTACAAGGAATATCTGGGCATCGTCCCGAAAACCGACCGCGAAGGCGTCCTGCAAGACGTGCATTGGGGAGCTGGCTACATCGGCTACTTCCCGACCTATGCGCTCGGCAATCTGTACTCAGCGCAATTTTGGAATACGGCAAAAAAACACATTCCCAAACTGGAGGAAAAAATCGCGAAGGGAGACCTTACGATACTCAGGAACTGGCTTCGTACACATATTCATACACACGGCAAATCGTTTTCGGCGCGAGACCTCACACTTCGCGTAACCGGAGAAACACTCAATCCGGACTACTTCTCAGCATATCTCAAGGACAAATATGGACCACTCTACGGAATTGACACGCGTGGATAACTTGTTAGCGTATCGTAGTTCAACCCTCTCCCACATCCTCTGAAAAACATTCCTTCGTTCGGATTGACGGCCTTTGCCTGCCTCTGTACCGCTCTTTTCATCGCTTCGCCACAAGGACACTTCGGTGTCCTTTGTTTTTGAGGGCAACCGGACCGTGTACTTTTTACCCAAACTATGTTACAAATACGGGTATCCATAACCATACGAGCGTTGAGTACCCCACGAGTCAGAATCAATCATCAGATACGCGCATCCGAGCTTCGGGTCATCGGACCCCAAGGTGAGAATATCGGGGTTGTCACCCTTCAGGAAGCGCTGAGCAAGGCCACGGAAGCGGGCCTTGATTTGATTGAGATTTCTCCCGGGGCCGTTCCTCCGGTTGCAAAAATCATGGATTATGGTAAGTTTCAGTACGCTGAAAACAAGAAACAGAAGGCTGCAAAGGCAAAAGTACATACGGTAGAGGTTAAGAACATCCAGATAAAAATCGGCACGAGCGAGCACGATTTGGAGCTAAAGGCAAAGCGTGTTGGAGAGTGGCTCGCCGAAGGAAACAGAGTCAAAATCGACCTCTTCCTCATCGGACGCTCGAAGTATATGGAGTTTAAGTTCTTGCAGGAACGGCTCGAACGGATTCTGAAACTGGTACCGGTCGCCTACAAGGTGGCCGACCCCGTCAAGAAAGGAATGAAGGGTCTCACCATCATCATCGAAAAAGCAACATCATGACCATCAAGACCAACAAATCATTCACCAAGCGCCTCAAACTTACCAAGAACGGTAAGCTCATGATGCGCGGTAAGGGACAGAACCACTTCAACGCCAAGGCTCGTCGCCGAGCTCAGCTCGGGCGCAAGCGTATGAGTGCTTTACATATGAAGAAAGGAGATATCGCCAGATTTCTGCCTAATGCTTAAGGCAGAAATCTCGAAGCAATGATCAAAAAGAAGACTTCGTTTGGTGATTGATGAGTGAAGATTGTTTGGTTATTGGTGTTTGGTTATTGATTATTTTAAGTAACGAATATGCCCCGAGTCAAAAAAGCAACAAACGCCCTCAAGTTCCGTAAAAGCCTTCTCAAGAAGACCAAGGGGTATCGCCATGGCCGTTCCAGAAAAGAGAGCGTTGCGTGGGAGGCCTACGTACACGCCGGTAAGTATTCCTTCAACCACCGCAAGGACAAGAAGGGTGATATGCGCGCGCTCTGGAACATCCGCATCAACGCAGCCTCCCGCCCGCTCGGCATCTCGTACAGCAAACTCATCCATGCTCTCAAACTGAAAGGCGTAAAGCTCGACCGCAAGATTCTCGCGGGGTTAGCCAAAGACGAACCGAAGACATTTGAACGAGTGGTCAGCCAAGTAAAGTAAACAATACGAACCTACGAACACCGATACAAAAGTACGAACAAAAAGCCCCGGAGATGGGGCTTTTTTGATGCACACCATCCATTGACTAGATTGCCTAAATAGTGTAGGATTTTGCACAGTTTTTTGACAAGCACCCTGGCTGAATGATTCATTTGGAGAGCAACTTACTGCAGATTGGAGATCTCTAGTAAGTTGCTCTATAGATGAAATCCATCCTTAGAGTATTAAGGCAAGTCACCTTGGGCCTTACTGTTTCAACGAATGAGTGGTGATGAAGCTGGAAAGACAGCGGAGACGACGCAATCGTACTACGGATGAAATGACCGAGATAACACTATGAAGACTGAACGAATGTGCTTTGAAATATATTTCACTTGCACGGAAGGTATCGGAATACCGAGTGGAAATGAGGGTGTTGAGCTCAAATTGGACGGGAATGATATTTTGAGCAACGGTTTTCCTGACCTGAGAGGAGTCTCTCCTGGCAAAACGCTTACCCTCACTTACCCCTTTGGGGAACTCGCGGGGGTCATCAGGGGGAAGCGAGGTGTGGAATGGACTTTTACAGCGCATGGATGGCGTAAGATATCACGCATCTTTGGTTGCAGTAAGAAGGGTGATAGTTTCGTTGTTCTCTTAGATGGTTGTTGGAAGGGTAGCAAAAAAGGTCTTTCACGAGGTAATGCATACGCCTTTCCCTCATTTATATTCCACCCATTAGGAATTGAGTACAAACCTGAGAAAAAACCTGCAAAAGATAAGCTGAGGAAAAGCTAGACTATCGAAAAGTAATCTGTTCTTTCAGGGCCGGAAGTTGCCCTAGAATCTTCCAACTGGAGCCTATCGTCACTGATAGGCTCCGTTTTATTTTCTATATTCTGTATTCCAAATATTATAACTCTATTTCGACTGACTCCCCTATCTGGGGCACGTAGGTTTCAATACCGTGATAGTCCTTGATACGTTGCGCGAGAAACTGTGTGTTACCTTTTTCGTCTCTCCCAACGATTCCGCAACACCTGCGTATTATTCCGGATGGCAAGCCCTATATCACTCGGGATCTTGGTTACAAGCTTAACGCCATTCTTTCGAAGAAATGTACGAGACTGTGTATATCGCTCGTCAAGGTTGTTGGCTCGGACGTACGTTTCCAAGGCATCTGCGATACGGAGCAGTTCCTGCTCCGCAGTTGTAAACTCACCTTGCGAAACTACTCCGCCGCCTTTCATGGCATCTGCGACCCTGTTAAACACATTGGCGTGCGCGGTGTAGTAGTTCAGAATAGTGCGGTTATGGATAAGAAACTCCCGAACGTATTCTTTTTCTTGAGGATTCGTCACGGCCTGTAACAGCTCCTCATCGCTTTGTGTACGTTCCATGCGATTAAACAATCTGGACTCATTGAACACATCTTCTGCCGGAAGCATGTCGGCTTTCGGCATCTCAATATCCCCCTCCGGTACACGCGGGTCTCCGAAGCCGAACTTCCCTATCCGCGGTATGGTCCCGCGCTCCGGAGGACGCACCTCTCTCACCGTTTCGTAGAGTACCGCCTTGTCCCGATGAGTATCGGTATCAAGGGTTTCCTGAAACATGCCGTGGTCTGCCCGTACCACGCAAATAGGGCTTTTAATATTCTCCATTCGACCGAAGTTACGAATACCATTCCCCGCGCTGGTCATTTCGAGCGTAAAAAGTGTTCCGTCCTTGAGGAGAAGCCCGGGTTGGACGTGTCCTGTGGTGTATACCGCGACGAGTATTTCGCCACCGGAAAGAAAATCCTCTTTTTCGGCCGCTTCCTGCGCGAGCAGTAGAAGACTCTGCGTGCCACTTCGGCATTGATATCGTTTCTCAAGAATGGGGTCGACTATCGAGTCGTGCGCTTTGTTGTAGGTCGTACCTGCACTTTTCTGAAATGCCGCCTTCAGAGAAAGGAGCTTTTGGAGCGCATCTCCTTTCGGGAGATTTGCAGGAGGTTCAACCGATTCCCGTACTGCGTCGCTTTGCACACGCAATGCAAAGGCTTCATATTTCGCGCGAAAGTCTTTCGCACTCATTCTTTCGGATTTCGAAGAACGTCCCATATATGCTGCGAGGTCCTGAAGCAACACGAGTTCCTTGCGAGCATCGAAGTCGGGAAGTTCTCCCGTTCGTTCATATTCGGTATGGAGTGTCTCCCGTTTCGCAGTATATTCTTTTTGCACGTCGGGGAGGTCTCCTACTCCCAGCTTTTCACGTCCAAGATAGGCAAGTGTGCCACCTGTCGCAACGGCAGCGACTGCAGCGATAAAATTCCGTCGATTCATACCAGACGGAGGCGTCTCTTCGGATGGGGGCTGTTCGTTCTTCATTGTCGCATTATAATTCTATTTCGACTGACTC
>SIBZ01000016.1 GCA_009694955.1 Candidatus Tayloriibacteriota bacterium
TATGTTCCAAAGTTTTTTGATGAAAAAGATGCTGAAGGCGCAGGGTGTGCCGGAAGCACAGGTAGACATGCTACTCGCCATGATGGAAAAGAATCCTGAGCTTTTTAAACGTATCGCCGAAGAGGTGCAGGAAAAAATTAAAGCTGGTTTGAGCCAAATAGATGCCGGTATGGAGGTAATGAAGAAATACGAGAGCGAATTGAAGAAATTGGTTTAGTGTATTAAGGTAACTTGTAGCTCCGGAGGTCTTAAAATCCCTCCTGCATAAGAATGCAGTGCTCCCTTTAGAAAAGGGAGAATAAGGCGGAGAGGCATGTCCTCGTTTATGTCAAATTCTCTTGCCCGGTAGTAATTCAGCGGGAGTTTTTGTGCTACACTATATCGAGCTCGGTAAACACAAAGAAAAGGCTCACTAAATGAAAACAGCAATGCTGTTAGTTTTGGTTCTGCTCGCGTGTGGCACCGCCACCTGCGCGCAAGATGCATCACGAACAAACACCGCCTCCGCCCCTCTGCGTTTTGCAAAGGCGCTTCCACCGCTCTTGCCAACTTTTACAGGCGAGAAGGTGGTTCTTCCCGTCGCGGACAAAAAAGACCTTACTCTCTCGCTTGGTGCGATAGGAGTGAAAAAGGTCCCGCCGGCGGAATTGCCAGCGGATGCGTTCCCCAAGGGGCTCGTTCGAATTGAAAAAGACCCGTTTCCAAATTTGCACTACGTACATCTGATGGACACGGCTGACAGGGAAGTTTCGCGGGATGAGGTTGGGCGAATTTGGAAACTATCGCCACGTACGACCTTGTTACTTCCTTTTGGGCGTTGGGACAATCCCGGCATTGAGGAGCGGATAACGCTCGGTTTCTGCTTAAAGTTCAGGTTGAAGTGACTGAACTCGAACAATTCAAGCGGCCTGTGACAGAGGCCGCCTTTTTGTGTACCTTCGTACATAAACAGGTGTGTCCATAATGGCCGTTATCAACACGCGTCGGGACAAGGAGGTGTTCTCTTGTGATAGTATTGACGCAGCTGAAGAGTTGCGTCGTCTGGATGTGACACGACGTCGCTGTATATGCGACAAGCCAAATTTCCTTCCATGTGGTAGACTATAGAGGTTATAATTTTTAGTAACATAAAAACATACGTATGGCAAAAGAAAACTCTGCGTTTATGAAGCCACTCACGGTGAGTGCGGACCTCGCGGTAGTCGTTGGAAAGGGCCCGATGCCTCGCTCAGAAGTCGTTAAGAAACTCTGGGTGTACATCAAAGGTAAGAATCTCCAGGACCCGAAGAACAAGCGCAATATCGTCGCTGACGCAGCTCTCAAGAAAGTGTTCGGCGGCAAGGATGTCGTCAATATGTTTGAGATGACGAAACTTGTATCGGTACACCTTTCGTAAGAAGTAAGTAGGAAGGAAGAAGCAAAAGCCACTCGCTCGGGTGGCTTTTGCGTTGAGTTTGAAAAAAGGTCAAGAGGGTGTAGACTGGCACTATCAGTTGTTACTTCTAAGGAAATACATATGTACGACAACAACCAACAAGGTGGGTATAAAGGAGGAAAAGATAAGCGCCAGTTCGATGGTCCAAAGCAGATGTTTTCGGCTATTTGCGCCGATTGCCGGAAGTCGTGCCAAGTACCGTTCCGTCCGAGCGGAGACAAGCCAATTTACTGCAAAGACTGTTTTATGAAGCGTAAGGAGAAGACGGCCGGGGATACATGGCGACCTGAACCGGTATCACAGAATGCACCCAAGCAACATTCCGCACAACCCCAGACATCCGGAGCACAATTTTCGGATTTGAAGCGTCAGATGGACGCACTTAGTGCCAAGATGGATACGATACTTGAGAAATTCGAAGGAGCCGGTACAAGGGCAAAAAAATCGACTGTTAAAAAAGTTTCCGCAAAGAAGCCAAAAAGGTCTGGAAAAACGTCAAAGAAATAACTTAGTGCCCCCTGTGCCCTGTGAATGGAAAAGTAGCCAAAATAGGGTATGATACTGCCTAATGATTAGCGAGGAGTTAAAAAGGCTTTGTGCTGGCCTGCGCCCATCGGGTGAAGGGGAGCCGGAAGAAGCCGGTCCGTACGTGTCGGTAGAACAGCTTACCGGCCGTTTTGGTGCCTTTTACGAAAAAATCCGCTCCTTTGTAGACTACAAGGACTACCACGTCATTAGGCGGAGCGCTATCAGGCGGATGCTAAAGCGCCAGCTCTATATCGAACGCAAACCGAATTCGGGTGGCGCGCTTCTTCGGGAACTCGTGAGTAGCGGATATCTTCCGAACAACAGGATCTCCGAAGCGAAAGCCGTCGACTTGCAAAATATTATCCGGAAGTGGATGGCACTTGAGCGCGGAGGACTTTCAATCGCGCTTTCACTCGACTTTGCGTCCATCGAAATTGAGCAGTTCTTGTTTCCAGATTCGGTGCGCGACCTCCTCATGGAAGCGTTTTTTACAGCCTCACAAAAAGCGGTTGTCTATCAGGGCAGGGACAGTGTCGATTATGCACTCATCACTTATGCGGCATGTCGGCGGAGCTTTCTCTCTGAGGACAAGTCAGGCCTTTTGTATGCGCTTTTGACGCGCGATATACCCGAACTTCTTTCGCGGAGCGGCCACAGTGACCAGCTACTCTCTGTCTTGGCGCCCCGCGCACTTACGAGCCTCGTGCGAGCCGAGAAGGTCGCGACGCATGCGCTTGTGTGGAAGGTCTCCGCTCGCCTCCGGAATCACTCACTCTACTATGCCGTATTGCTCGAAATATTCCATTCGTACGGCAAGGGTGCCGAAATTGTGCTTGATGACGACTCGAAACTCAAAGAATTCGCCGAGACCATTGTGGAGACAAAACAGCGCCAGCAGGGGAAGCTCCTCCGTATCAGCGGGAGGCGCGCGGTTATTTATCTGTTGCTCACCAAAATACTTCTAGGTGTTGCGTTCGAGTGGCCCTATGAGCATTTTATTCTTGCGAAGAATAATTTTCTCGCGCTTGGCACCAATGCGTTCTTTCATCCACTCTTGCTTCTTGCAATGGTGACGTTTGTCGGCAAGGAGAAGAAAGGTGTCCAGCGCGTGGTTGAGGGCGTATCTGCCGTCGTACACGGTAAGGAGATGAAACAGATATTTATCAGGCCTCCGGCAAGCGCAATGACCTTCTTTTTTGTTATGTGTTTTTACGGCGTGCTGTTTATTGCGTCGTTTGGGGCGATTCTCTCGGGACTGATTGCGCTTAACTTCAATATTGTCAGTATTATTCTCTTTTTCGTATTTTTGACGCTCGTGAGCTACTTTGGACTTCGCATCCGCGGAAGTGCAAAACGCTGGGAACCTGTCCGCGAAAAGCCGGGAACGCTCGGTATGATTTGGAATCTTTTCACGTTTCCGATTGTAAATACGGGGCGATGGTTCAGTGTCCGGTTCTCGAGTATCAATGTGTTTGTGTTTCTGCTCGACTTTCTGGTTGAGGTTCCGTTCAAAGCGTTTCTCGGTATTTTTGATGCGTCGCTTTCATTCATCAAGGAGCACCGGGTGGATACCTATTAGGACCGCGCATCAGCATGTGCGGAATTTTCAATTTCCAATTCTTAATTTTCAAAAGTGATTTTTATGAAGCGATTCCTTGGAAACGCACTACTTCTCGCGCTAATTGGAGCGGGTGTCTATGTATACAGAGGTCCGATAGTATCGGGATGGATGAATCTGTACGCGCGGTATTTCCCGTGCACACTGCCGATTGCTTACAGCATCGGTTCGTTTAATACACGCTTCGGCATCTCAGAGGAAGATTTCCTGAAGTCTATCGAAAAAGCTGAGGCGTTGTGGGAAGCGCCCATCGGCAAAAATGTGCTCGCGTACGACCCGAAAGGAGCACTCAAAATAAATTTAGTGTTCGATTACCGGCAGGAGGCGACGGTGAAGATGCGGGCGCTCGGCCTTTCGGTGCGTGACGACAGGACATCCTATGACGCGTTAACCGCGCGGTATGATATGCTAAAACGAGAATTTCAGGAGAAAGAGGCCTCCTATAAAGCAGTCGTCGCGAATATGCAGGCGAGGAACAACGCGTACAATGCGGAGGTTGGAGATTGGAATAGAAAAAAGGGAGCACCACCTAGTGTCTACTCCCGCCTTAGCGAAGAAAGCGCCTCATTGAAGCAGGCTGTCGAGGGGATACATTCTCGAGAGTCCGAGCTTCAAAAGCTTCAAGACGATATTAATGCGCTTGTCACCGTCATCAATCAAGTGGCGAACAGCATAAACGTAACCGCAACCGAATTCAACACTGTCGGAAAATCGCAAGGCGAAGAGTTTACCGAAGGGTTGTACACGCGCGACGAAACAGGGGAGAGGATAGATATTTTTCAATTTAACGATATGGAAAAGCTGACGCGTGTGCTCGCGCACGAGCTCGGCCATGCACTCTCACTTGAGCACGTTGAGGACCCCAAGGCGATTATGTACCGTTTGAATCAAGGCACTGCCACCGCGCTTACCCCAGCCGATATTTCGGCCCTTAAAACGCAATGTGGGATTAAGTAATCCGCGAAGACGCAGAATTTCTAATTGACCCAATTTCTAAAGAAAAATGAATTTGCCGACCAAAGAGGAAGCTAAACGTCTGCTCGAAACTCATGTGCAGGATGAGTATCAACGCTATCACGCCAGTATGGTGGCGACGGCCATGGAAGGATACGCGGGAGTTTTCAAAGAAGACCCTCTTCTTTGGTATGACACCGGACTCTTGCACGACCTTGATTTCCAAAAGCATCCAACCACTCACCCTGGCGAATCTCTGAAATGGTTTAAGGAATGGGGCTATCCGGAAGAAATGATTCATGCCGTCGAAGCGCACGCGTATGGGTATAACGGCTTCACCACACTACCGAAAGGTAACCTCGCGGCCGCGCTTATGGCGTGCGACGAAATCAGTGGCATCTTTTTTGCCTATCGCAAAGTGAACCCAATTCCGTATGGGCAGATGAAAGTAAGTTCTATCATCAAACGTCTCAAGGAAAAAGCCTTTGCCGCAAAAATTGAGCGTGAGACCATTTATCGTGGCGCTGAAGCGCTTGGTGTGCCGCTTGAAAAACACATCGAGAACCTCATCGCATTTTTTTCAAACCTTGCCTAGGGCTTGACAGAAAGGAGGACATCAGTATATCATATATGGTATGACGGTATTACACACCACATTCATGTTTCTTAACGAAACTTCGGCAAACCGAAGGTTAGGTTAAGGTGTAATACATGGAGTCACTCCTCGCAACACAAACCGGCCTTCGGAGGCCGGGTTTTTTGTGCCTGTAAGGTGAAGCTCTTTGAAAACTCAAATGCCCAAACCCAAACCAAAGGATATTCGTGCAACTATATCGTTCACTCATTTGCTCACTCGTCTGGCTTAAAACGCAATGGCTTTCGTTTCGCACCGAGTGGCCATTCTTCAAGAGGACCATGTGTAAAGTCTGTGAGCTCTACCGGCCGTTCCTCTATCCACTCATTGTCATAACCGTGCTCTCACTCGTAAGTCAGGCCGGCTACCTCGCAATACCGGTCTACATGGGAAAAAGCATGGAGGCCTTGTATCAAAACGGCGCATACGGACGCATTATCTGGTTCGCCTCAGTCATGGTATTCGCCTTCGCCGTACAGGGTCCCATCCAATTCATTCTTGATGTCAATCGGAATAAACACCTTGATACCAAGAATCGTTGGCACCTGACTAACTACACGCTTCGTCGCCTGCTCTCGTTTTCTCTCGGGCAAATCGCAAGCGGGAATTCGGGACTCCGGCAGGCAACCACCGGCAAAGGAGAATATGCGGTGCATGAGATGGTACGCGACTTCATCAAAGAATTCACGCCTCCTCTTGTCCGCATCGTCCTCACGCTCGCCGCGTTCCTGAAGTTCAACCAAGGGCTCGGACTTGCGGTTCTCGGAGTTCTCGCTCTCTATGCACTCATAAGCTCGCTTCTTGACTTAAGCATGCTTCCGAAACTGCAAGAGCGCGACAAACTCCATGAGAAGGTGGACGCCGAACATGCGGAAATTCTCGCGCATCTCGACCTCGTCGTACTAAGCGCGGAGGAGGACAGAGTCATGTCCGAGTTCAACGAGTGCTACGGAAGATTCCAACGGCGCGAAGAAGAAATGTGGGTGCAGTACTACGGCATTTCGGCAAGCCTTCGTGACCCCATCATCAGGATAGGTTTCGGTATCGTCACCTTCCTCACCATCGGTCTCATACAAAAGGGGATATGCAAGCCCAGCGATTTCGCCACGACCACCACCTGGTCGCTCGCGCTCTTCACCGGCCTCGCAAGCTTCCCTGTCCTTCAGCGCAAATTCATGCGGCACTACTCGATGGTCAAGCGGTACTTCGAACTGCTCGACCTTCCTCCGGAGGTGGTACCGGACAGAAACCCCATGAGTCCCTCATGCATTCGTGGCGAGATTGAATTCAGGGAGGTGGAGTATGCGCATCCTACCGTAAACGGAAACGGCTGCGACATACCGGCACTGAACGGCATTTCGCTTGTTATTCCGGCAGGGAAGACAGTCGGAGTTGTCGGAGCAACCGGCGGTGGCAAGAGTACGCTCATCAAAGGGGTTCTTCGGTGGTACGACCCCGACCGCGGTGTCATCCTTGTCGATGGCGTCGATATACGACGCTATCACTTGGCACAGTACCGAAGACAAATCGGGTATGTTCCGCAGGAAGTCCACCTGCTTGATGGCACCATACGACGCAATATCTCACTTGGTTCGGGTCGTGACCTCCCCGATGATGAACTCGACAAAATTGCACGGCTCATCGGCATCGATCGGTTCTATGACCGGTTCGGCCAGAAACGCTTCGACACGACCGTTGGCGAACTCGGGAGACATCTCTCGGGCGGACAACGTCAGCTCATTGGCATCGCTCGGGCGCTTGCTAAAAATCCGTCCCTCCTTATTTTCGACGAGGCGACATCGAGCCTTGATTCGGGAAGTCAGGCAGTGGTTCAGGAAGCGATGCAGATTGCCCTCAAAGGCAAAACCGGCATCGTCATCGCACATCGGCTTTCCACGATTCGCCACCTCGATTTCATCGTCGTGATGAATCAGGGACGAATTGTGGGAGTCGGCACGCACACACAGCTTATGAGCTCGTGCGGTCAGTATCAGGCGCTCGTCGAACACGAGCTCCGAGCCTGATAGCTTAGATTGCTCATCAAAAACAAGCCGCTTCGACTCTGTCGAAGCGGCCTTTTTTTATATGTGTAGTCCCGCAGTGCTATACAAAAATTTCGCCGTCCCCAAATACGAGGACGGCGTGTGGAAGGAAGAATGCTTTTGAGAGGAGTTTTGGTATACTGCGAAGATGGAATTTAAGGCCGACGAGCAAGGGACAGTCAATGCGCTTGAATATATTATTCCGATTTTGGAACGATTAAAACTTCGCTGGTGTATCACCGGCGGGTTTGCGTGCTATGTATACGGAGTGCAAAGACCCATTACAGATATAGACATTGACGTCGAAGGCTCAAAAGATGATGCGGCGTTTCAGAAATTGTTGAAAGAAGTTGAGCCCCACATCACCCAATCCCTTGAACATTTCGTCGACCAGAATTACGACAACTATAACTTCGAGATTACGATTGACGGGCAAGTGATTGATATTTGTCCGATGAAGGAGATGGGCGTATTCGATAAATCGAAAGGGAAGTATGAATGCTTCTACAGGGACGGATTCCCTCGAATCGAGACGATTGATTTTCACGGATTAAGACTGCCGCTCCTGGCGAAAGAATTAATCATCAAAAATAAAGAGATGCTCATGTGGCAAAGAGAATCTGATGTGAAAGATGTTGCGGGGCTTCGTGCTAGTATGCAGAAGTAATTTATGATAAAAGCGGGTATCTTCGATGTGGACGGACTGCTCATCGACTCCGAGCCGATTTGGCAGGAGGCGGAGGGGACTGTATTGGGAAATCTCGGCGTGAGGTTCGCTCCTTCGGAATTGTGGCAAACCACACCCGGGTGTCTATATTACCGCCGCGAACAAACTCGGCGTCGCTCCCGAATGTTGTCTCGCGTTTGAAGACTCGCCGAGCGGAGTGGTTTCGGCAAAGGCCGCGCGTATGAAGTGTGTTGCTGTCCCTGATGTACATGCAAAAGAGGATAAGCGATTTTTAATTGCCGACCTGACGCTCACCTCGCTCGATGAATTCACAAAGGATCGGCTACTCACCTTGTAATCTCTACGGTCACTATTGAAAGTGCGACAGAGAAGGATATCCCGATTTTGCTCAAGACTGTACTTTCTCTCACGAGATAATCCGAGAGTTCTTGTTATACTTCACCAATGGACAGAAAAATAATTTGGCTGTGTCTCGCGGTTGGCTCTACGGCAGGAAGTTACATTCCGAGCCTGTGGGGAGCCGGTTCGCTTTCTTTCTCAGGTCTTATCTTCGGGGCACTTGGAGGATTGGCGGGAATCTGGGTTGGGTACAGGGTGAGTGAATAAAAGAAAACACCCCACCTCAATCCTCCCCTCTAAAGAGGGGAGGAGGTAAGAACGTGCCTTTCTATTTCGGCTAAAATACGGTATTCTTTGGCCTCTTATGGCAAAGAGCGACACCGTACTTAGTTTTGACGACGTCACGTTTGAATACGGACCGAACAACCCCATTCTGCACGAGGTGAGTTTTTCCGTGCGTCGGGGAATTAAGGTGACGCTTATGGGACAGAATGGTGCTGGGAAAAGTACCATTTTTCAGCTCATTACCGGACAGTCTGTTCCGGAATCGGGAAGCGTCAACATAACGAACGGAGTCACTATCGCAACGGCACGGCAAGTAATTCCACGCGACCAGATGGACCTAACGGTTCGTGAGTTTTTTGAAAAGTGTTTTTCAAAAAAGATATACGACATAGACCCGCGCATTGATGACGTACTTGAGGTAGTGAACCTAAAAGGTCACGAGAAAGTTCACGACCGGATTGTGAGGTCATTTTCGGGTGGACAGCAGGCGCGCCTACTCCTCGCGTCGGCGCTTATTCAAGAGCCCGACTTGCTGCTCCTGGACGAGCCGACGAACAATTTGGATAAAGCCGGCATCGAACATCTGACGACCTTTTTGAAGGACTATAAGAAAACGTGCATTGTGATTTCACACGATTCGGACTTTCTGAACTCGTTCACGCACGGCGTGTTGTATCTGGATATCTTCACGCATAAAATAGAGCAGTATGTCGGCGACTATTTTGACGTAGTGCAGCAAATTGCCGCTCGATTGGAAAAAGAAAATCGTAAGAACGCACAGCTCGCGAAATTGATTCAGGAGAAAAAAGACCAAGCAAACGTGTTCGCGAACAAAGGAGGACAGATGCGAGTCGTGGCAAAGCGAATGAGGGAAAAGGCGGAAGACCTCGAAGAGGAGATTGTCGAGGTCCGTAAGGAGGACAAGACGATACGAGCCTTTATCATCCCGTCTCAGCAGGAACTCATTGGAGAAATTCTGCATCTTACTTCCTGCAAGGTCCTGCAACACAAGAAGGGGGTGATAAAGCCGGTGGAGCGCAAGGTGAACATTTCACTGAAGAAAAACAACCACCTGCTTCTTGCCGGTCCGAATGGTATCGGTAAATCCACGCTTCTTGAGGCAATCGCACACGGCAAGGCAACGGGAGCTATTGTGGCGCCTGGAGTGAAAATCGGTTATTACCGGCAGGATTTTTCTACACTTAATTTCGAGGATACGGTATATCAATCCCTCTCCGGGGTTATGGACAGGCAGACCGAGGAGCACCTGCGTTCAGTCGCGGCTGGGTTTTTGATTACCGGCGACCTTATGCACAATCGCATCAAGAGCCTGTCGGAAGGACAGAAGGGGCTTGTGGCATTCGCACGGCTCGTACTCGAAAAGCCGGGGCTCCTCATCCTAGACGAGCCGACGAACCACATTAACTTCCGTCATATTCCGGTTATCGCGGAGGCACTGAATAAATATGAAGGTGCGATGATTCTCGTCTCACACGTTCCCGAATTCGTCGCGAAAATCCGCATTGACGAAATTCTCGATCTTGAAAAGTAACATGTTTACTTCTCCATACTTTTCAAAACCTTAAGATACATATCCTCAACAATTTTCTCCTGTGCCTTGCCACTGCGTGCATAGTGGTCAAGGCCGGGGGCGGCGTTCACTTCAAGCACCCAAAATGTTTTCGGCATCTCCTCAAGTGTCCCTTCAACCATAAGGTCTACTCCACAGAGCCGGAGTCCCATATCCTTCGTAAGTTTGATTGCAAGCTTCGCAAATTCCGGATGTATCCGTTTTACTTCAACTGCGTCACCTCCCGTTGAAAGATTTGCATTGTCGAGTAAAAACACGGTTGCCCCCTTCTCCACAACCGAACGAAAGGATAATTTCTGATGCTGTAACTTCACTCGAATGCGCGGGTCGTCCAGCTTCAACTGAGTATCCCTGCTCGATGCCACAAATTCGCGCTGTTTTTTCTTAAGCAGTGAAAGAACCGTCGAACGGCCATCCCCTGTGACGTTGAGCGGAATGCGTTCATAAGCAGAAATGACTTCGTCGTCCAATACCACAATCCGATAGTCCCGCCCTGACACCCTTTTCTGAACAAGCGCGATTCTGTCGCGTGTGAAGACGGCACGCATCGCTTTATAAAATTCAGTTTTTGAATGCGCAAGCGCGACGTGGTTGCCTTGGCTTCCACTGTTCGGCTTGACGATAACCGGAAAACCGATACGTCGAGCGAAACGAAAAGCCGAATCGACACCTTTGGTACTGCCAATAGCTTCGCCCCATTCTTTCGAATAAAATGCTTCTCCCTGTACCGTCGGGTAGCCCATTTTTTTCATAAAGAAATTCGCGTAGTCCTTGTCTTTCGCAATCTCGGACGCGCCGAGCGGATTAAGGTCCATTGACGAGTAGCGGAAATAACGCTTCCTCCCATTTTTAAAGACAATCTGCCCAACTATTTTCCACTGTGGCTCAATAACAACTCTCGCGCCGATGCGCGGAGCAATCTTTTGGAATATCGTTCCCAATATAGGCTGTACTGCTCGCTTTTTCATGTATTTCGACAGAATAGTCTAATTTGTTTTAAAAGTATACAATGTCGGGATGCAAGAGCTTATGAAAGCCGATATCTTCTTTTTTATCACGTCGATTGCCGTGATTCTGGTAACCGTTGGAGTTATCGTCATTCTGTACTATGTAGTCAAGATTTTAAGAAACGTTACGAGTATCAGCGACCGTATTGAGGAAGGGAGCAGGGCGCTCGAGGCGGATTTTCAGTCGATTCGCACGAAGATGAAATCAGGAGAAATAGCACTAAAACTTACACAATCAGTTTTTGAAAAGGCGAGCAAGTGGTTCTCAAAGTCATCGCCAAAGAAGAAGAAGACTCGGGTTACTTCTAAGACTGAGGAAGAGACGAAGGAAGCGCCGTAAAGTCTAATTTTAATTCTATGGAAAAGCTTACCCCTCGAGTATGTGTAGGCGTGATTATCTCCAATCCGAAAGGAGAGATACTTCTTATTCGTTCCCACAAATGGAAAAATCAATGGGTTGTGCCCGGCGGAGGAATTGAATGGGGAGAAAAGGCGGAAGATACCGCAAAACGGGAAGCATTGGAAGAAACAGGGCTTGCCATTACTGAGGTTACTTTTTTGCAGGTCGAAGAATGTATTTTCCCAAATTCATTTCAAAAGGAACAGCACTTTATCTTTTTTGATTATTACGCCAAGACTTCGGATACCAAAGTTACACTAAATGAAGAAGCGCAGGAGTTCCGTTGGGCACTTCCCGAAGACGCGCTAAAGATGGATTTAAATAAAAGCACGAAAGGATTTGTGGAGAAATTTCTCGCAAAAAAACACTAGTTCTTTTTTGCAGATTCAGTTCCCGCGACAAACCCCGTCGTCCAGCAGAGTTGGAGCGAGTATCCGCCAGACGGGCGGTCAATATCTAGAATATCTCCGACAAGAAACAGGTTTGGAGACAGGCGAGAACGCATTGTCTTAAAATCCACTTCATCAAGTGCAACCCCGCCGCTCGTAACGATTGCTTTGTCAGCACCGAGAAGCCCTTTCACCTTCATCGGAATATCCTTTAACAGTTTAACCAGCTTTAAGCGTTCTTCGCGGGTAATAGAGTTACACTTTGTATCCGCGCTAATACCGGAAAGCTCCACGATGACAGGGGAGAGAGCAGAGGGTACAAGCGACTTCAAGCTGTTTTTAAATTTCTTCGTATGTTCTGTTTTGAAGATTTCCTGAAGTTTGGCGTTTAACATTCCGTAATCAAGCTCCGGAAGCAAGTCCAAAGAAAGCACTACCTCTCCATACTTCAACAGCTCCCCGGCATCTTTACTCATATTGATAACCGTGGGACCGCTTACGCCGAAATGAGTGAACAGAATCTTTCCTTTGCGCATTTCCTGCTTTACACCGTTCTGAAAGGAAGTGAGTTTAATATTTTGAAGACTTACTCCTTGTAAGCGCTTCACCCACACATCTTTAATCGCGATTGGCACCAGTGCGGAATCCGGTTCAGTGACCTTGTGACCAAGTTTCTTGAGCCAGACGAATCCATCGCCTGTTGAACCTGTTTCGGGTCGGGACTTTCCTCCTGTCGCAATAATTACCGAGCGCGCGCGGATACTTTCGCCATTCGCGAGTCGGACTCCGGTAATCGTGCTCTTGTCTGCCAATATCTCTGTAACGGGGGAGTTGGATTGCACAGTCACCTTTCCGACCTTCAGATAGTCAACCAACACGTCCCATACCGACTGTGCCTTCTCGCTCTTCGGAAAAGCACGTTTTTCTGCCTCAATTTTTGTTTCCATCTTCCTTGAATGGAAGAAATCAAGTGTTTCCTTCACTCCCCATTTGGAGAATGACGAAAATAAAAATTTGTCACTCCCTTTAAATTTAGAAAGAAAAATACGTACATCAAGTTCAGCGTTGGTCACATTGCAACGTCCTCCACCGGTAATAAGAAGTTTCTTGCCGAGTGTATCGTTCTTTTCAATCAGAATAACCCGTGCGCCTAGCTCCGCGGCGCGCCCCGCCGACATCATACCGGCAGGTCCTCCACCAATGACGGCTACGTCCCAGATTTTCTGACTTCCTTTTTCCATGACTACATCCTAGCATAGTGTATTGACTATAACCTAATTTTAGGTTATAGTCCTCAGCGTAAAAGTTCCTTCACATCCTTGCGGAATCGCTATAGTCTTTATTGCGTAGACATTTGCGCAGTAAAAGCTGTAGCGACTCCCGTTGCTACAATAGTCACCAACGCAACTGAACAAAAGTATGATAATAAATACCAAACCCGTGATAAAGCCCGC
This sequence comes from Candidatus Tayloriibacteriota bacterium, assembly GCA_009694955.1. Classification (GTDB taxonomy): domain Bacteria; phylum Patescibacteriota; class Minisyncoccia; order Phycocordibacterales; family UBA10002; genus UBA10002. The sequence goes on from SIBZ01000016.1 coordinate 13,365, forward strand.
AGGCGTATCACACTTCAGAAGAGTATTCTCAAAGGATGCATTTTCGCACCGCATAACACTAGTTGGAAGGGATCAGGTTGAAACAAACACCACCCTCTTTGAAGCGGCGGCCGGAGTCATATTTAATGACATCCAGGGTACGAGAAATGAGAATGTGTTTGTTTACTCGGGGAGAATCCGAGTCACCTATGAAGGAGGTGCGGAGGAGCTCGGCCCTATGGGGAGCTACTATTTGGGTGCAGGCACTGTTTGCAATTTGGAGATTCTTGAGGACGCGATGCTCTTCTGCGTTTTCTCACAGGCCCAAGGCGGACCGATGCCGGAAAACGAGCCGGACCCCGAACCCAAGGCGTAGTGGGCAACCCTAAAACACAAGGAGAGCAATTTTTATAAACACCCGGCAGAGAGTCACTCGACGCTCTCCCGGGTGATTTTCTTTATAAAACGGTAACTATTGACAAAATGAACCTTTTAATATATACTCTCGCCATAACTGAATCTCAGGGGTTTCGTTTTGGAGAGCTTCTCTCCCAAAAAACGTACAGGAAACTGTCTTATAAACCTTCGAGAACTGGCCACTTTTTACTCTAAAGGCTAGAAGGTTACTTAAGACATATGTATCCACGCCATACACAAGGGCCGCGCCATACCTCACCGGGGTCCGGCAATAGCAGATTTGGAAAATCCTCGTTCGGAGGAAGCCGTTTTAGTAGCTCCTCAAGAGGAGCCTCTCGAGGTCCCTCGAAGGGTTTTCAGCGCGGAGGCGGACGAAAGTTCGGTGAATTCAGCGACGTATCAAAATTCGTCAACAAAGCCGTCATCACGGAAACGGTAGAGAAATTCGTATCGGAGCATAAGTTTGCCGACTTTCTCATTGATGAACGTCTAAAGCAGAACATAATTACCAAAGGATACGTGATGCCGACTCCCATTCAAGACCGGGCTATTCCACATGTCCTGCTCGGACGCGACGTTGTTGGTATCGCGAATACAGGTACGGGAAAAACCGCAGCGTTTCTTATTCCGCTCATCAACAAAATACTTAAAAATCCACGAGAAGGTGTCCTTATTATGGTGCCGACTCGCGAGCTCGCTATCCAAATAGATGAAGAGCTTAAAGGCTTCATCAAGGGTTTCAAGATTTTTTCCGTGGTGTGCGTGGGTGGAGCGAGTATGAGCAATCAAATTCGCAACCTCCGCTATCAGAACAATTTCATTATCGGCACGCCCGGACGACTGAAGGACCTTGTAGAACAGAAGTATCTGCACCTTGAAGGATTCAAGACTGTGGTGCTTGACGAGGCCGACCGTATGCTTGATATGGGATTCATTAACGATATGCGGTTTATGATGTCGAAAATGTCGAAGGAACGTCATACGCTTTTCTTCTCGGCGACAATGTCGCGCGAGATTGAGGTTCTTATCAAGGATTTTCTCAAAGAGCCAGTAAGTATTTCGGTAAAGACGGGCGACACGGCCAAGAACGTCGACCAAGACATCGTAAGGACAAACGGACGGCATAAGGTGGATGTACTCCATAACCTTTTGGCCGGAAGCGAGTTTAAGAAGGTGCTGGTATTCGGACGCACCAAGCACGGAGTTGAAAAACTCTCAAAAGTGCTCGCGGAGCGAGGCATCAAGGCCGAATCTATTCATGGCAACAAGAATCTTTCAAAGCGCCGTCAGGCACTCGATCTCTTCAAGCAGAGCCGTGTGCAGGTACTTGTCGCAACCGATGTTGCGGCGCGCGGACTGGATATCAGCGATGTATCGCATGTGATTAACTTCGACCTCCCGTCCACGTATGAAGATTACGTGCATCGAATCGGCCGGACCGGCCGAGGAGACAAGAAAGGAAAGGCGTTGACCTTTATAGAGTAAACGAATATGGCCAAACACAGACAACACAACATTATGACGCCGTCGCGGAAGACATTCCAGAACGGCATCGGACAGTGGGTGGTAAAGAAAACCCGCACTGAGATTTTGCTGTGTATTTGTGGCAATAAATACATCAAGACCCGAAAAAATCAGGAAGTTTGCGTCCGCTGTATTTACAGAACACTTCCGGTAAAAGCCTCCTAATTTTTCTGTCATTCCCGCGCCGAAGCTGTGACGAGGTAAGCCTGTCGTCGTAATTTTTACTTTTGCCTTTCGTCTCAATCTTATCTGGAGCACCTACACTCGGTGCTCTATGTTTCGTGCCAGGGAGGAGTGAGTACCAATCTTATTCGCAATTGAGCGGCATTGACTTTCAGTGCTCACTCTGTAGGCTAGGACAAGTTGAGAGGGCTACTCTCAAAGGCCTGTAATGTGCAGCCTTTTAATGCACATTGATTGAACGAAAGGTTAGGTGGAACATGCCTTATACACTGGGCAAAGTACTCGCAGAAGGAAAAACCAAGCAGATCATTGAGATCGAAGGTGACGAGACACTTGCTGTGCTCGAATCAAAGGATGACATCACGGCAGGTGATGGGGCCAAACACGAGGTTATTGTCGGAAAGGGTGAGCTTGCGACAAGGACAACCTGTAATGTTTTCCAGTTGCTTGTGGACTCGGGGCTTCCGGTCGCGTATCGTGGGCGAATCGACAAAACTCGATTTCTCGCCCCTCTGTGCAAAATGCTTCCGTACGAGATGGTCGCCCGCAGAGAGTCGCACGGTTCGCACCAGCACCGCTGTCCGCACGTTCCGCTCGGAACAGTATTTCCGCGGCTCAAAACGGAAGTATTTGCAAAGACAAGCGGCAGGACATGGAGAGTGCAACAAATTCCGATGGATGACCCGCTTCTCGAGTTCGCAGAGAACGAAGTTCAGTTTTTTCTGCCTCATTGGACGAAGGAACAAAAGGGAGAATCTGCAAGAACTGGTTTCCGAGGTTATCTCGTCGGACAGCAACCCTTTCTGCGAGTTTCCAAAGACCAGTTCTTCACCCTGAAGGATGAGGAGAAGCTCATTGCGCGTATGATAAAGCTCCTTGCGCGTGCATTCCTCGTCATCGAAAAAGCTTGGCAGCTTCAAGGGAGAAAGGCCGTGGATATCAAAATCGAGTTTGGGATTGGGGCACCGACTTTGGAAGAACCAGACGGTCAGCTCTTCATTGCGGACGTCATTGACAATGACTCGTGGAGGGTCGTTCAAGACGGCTCGTACATCTGCAAGCAGAGTTTTCGCGACGACGGTAACCTGAATGATGTCACCCGAAACTATCAACTGGTTGCAGACTTGACCGACCGGTTCGTATTGCCCAAGCAGCGAATCATAATTTGGACAGGTTCGCCTGCAGACAATACTGACGTATTCACCGGGAATCTGCATCAGATACTCGGCGTTAAGGCAGGCGTTCCGCTTCCAGGCCTTCAGCCAACAGTGCTGCATGTGCGGTCCTTCCACAAAGAGCCTGTTGCCGGAGTCATGGAGCTTCATCGCTTTATCCAGGAAGTTCCTGATTGCGTCATCATTGACTACGTCGGCAGGTCCAACGGTGCAGGTCCGACCATCTCGGCAAACTGTACTGTTCCAACGTTCAATGTCCCTGCCGGAACGGACCAGGAGCGAACCCGAAATGTCTGGTCTTCTCTAGAACTCCCTAGCAAGGTTCCGGCGGCAACAATCATGGAGCCAACAAACGCCGTCCTTGCGGCCCTTCAAGTTCTTGCGGTCAGGAACGCTTGCCTCTACTCATTGCTCCGCCAACAGCAGGAGGAACGGTTCACAAACGTTATCGCCTGCTAACTGCGAGAAAGCAGTCAAATGTGAGTGTCTGTATCGCGTTGCCCTGGAGGAAACTCCTGGGCGACTTTTGTTTTTTATCCTTTTGTGGTACTATTTTGAGATTAGATTTTGGCCGAGAGGCCTCTTTTTTCATATTCAATATGGAGATACGTAACATAGCCATTATCGCACACGTCGACCACGGAAAGACCACACTTACCGATGCTATTTTGAAGCAGGCTGGGGTGAGCAAGGAGGGAGCTACCATGGACTCAAACGCGCTTGAACTCGAGCGTGGTATTACGATTTATGCAAAAAATACGTCCATCCCGTACAAGAACGGGAAGATAAACATAGTAGACACACCGGGGCACGCCGACTTCGGTTCGGAGGTTGAACGTGTACTTCGCTCCATTGATTGCGTACTTCTTGTGGTTGACGCTCAGGAGGGTCCGATGCCACAGACTCGCTTCGTGCTGAAAAAGTCTCTTGAGCTGGGTCTCAAGCCGATTGTCATTATCAATAAGATAGACAAGCCTGCAGCCGACCCGTATAAGACGCACGAACAGGTGCTTGAACTTTTCTTTGAGCTCGGCGCGAACGAGGCGCAGGCGAATTTTCCCGTGGTATACGCGATTGGCCGTCAAGGAATCGCAAAGAAGAATCT
>SIBZ01000002.1 GCA_009694955.1 Candidatus Tayloriibacteriota bacterium
AAAATACGCAGCGTTGCCGAACGTGCCGTCGAGTCGCACGCCTCCCTGGTTGATGACGATTTTACCCGCGAGTTGAAGAAGTCCATAGATACCGAGAAAGGCGGACACACCGACGGAAGTGGAAAAAAAGCGGAGCCACCATTTTTCGGCGTTCAGCACCGAAGAAGCCACGAGAAAATACACCCCGAGATGCATCATCGTGATGAATCCTTCCATACGTTCGAAATTGCTCCAGAAAGCCTTAAAGGGATTTTCCGCTCCGATATCGGCAAGAAGTACAATAGCCAAAAAAGACGCGACTCCGAAAAAGAGGAGCGAGCGTTTGGGGCGGAAGGCTTTGTCCCGGATCGCGAGGAGAAGCCAGAGCGCGAACATCACTTCGACGAGAATGCGGAACGCGAAACCTTTCCCTGTGATGAACGGGAAGAACAGCGAGGACGCGACGATAAGCGGAACAAACGGTACGAGAAACACCAAGACGCGCGCCGCAGAAAGCATGACTTTATCAACACTTTGCATAGGCGCTATACTACCACACCGCATTTAGAAATCCACCTCCGCATCGGGGATATGCCGTGTATTTGTGAACTAAGAAACTATCGAATCTCACGTATTTCTGTCATTCCTGCGGAAGCAGGAATGACAGAAATACGTGAGATTCGATAGTTTGTAACTTACAGGTGTTTAGCTTCATAAACCGAATCTACTTCCTGCGAAGTTTCTTTTTAATCGGTTCTTCGGCGGGAAGCACACGCTTCACCCCGTCACCGCGGGATACTTCCCACGTGCGGATATCGCGCACCATAAGTTCGAGACCTTTTGGTTCAAGACTCGCCGCCTGGTCCGAACCCCAGAGTGTCCGGTCGAGCGTGATGTGGCGTTCAACCATGTTGGCGCCGAGGACAGCGGCCATCACCGAAGGAGACACTCCTTTTTCGTGACCGCTGTAACCGACAGGCACGGACGGAAAGGCACTCCTAAGAACACTAATGACACCGAGATTGAGGTCTTCGTCGTTCGCCGGATACGTGGAAACCGTATGAAGAAGGACCAGGTCTTTCTCCCCAAGTACCGACACCGCGTGTGCGACTTCTTCCATCGTACTCATACCGGTTGAGGCAATCACCGGACGCCCTTTGGCACGAATATGACGAAGCAGTCCGTCGTCGGTAAGACTGGCCGATGCGATTTTATAGCACGGGGGGTTAAACTGTTCCAGAAAATCAACCGATTGCTCATCCCACGGAGAAGCGAACCAGAGCAGTCCTTTTTCCTTCGCGTACCGGTCAATTTCTGCATACTCCTTCTCGCCAAATTCGAGTCCGCGTTTCAAATGTCCGTTCGTCGGGCCAAACGGATTTTCACGGGGCTTCGCAAGCTCCTCCTGCGTGTACACGATGTCGATGGTACGTTTTTGGAACTTCACGGCGTCGCATCCCGCCTCTTTCGCCACATCGATAAGTTTCTTCGCCATCTCCACGCTCCCATTATGGTTGATGCCGATTTCGCCCACAATAAAGCACGGGTTTCCGTGTCCTACTTTTTTCCCTCCGATTGATGCGCTTCCCATAGTACTATGTTTATGAATAAGACTGTTATAGTATATATAATTAAGAACTCATTTCAAAACCCTATCGCAATCCAAAGATTCGTGGTATTCGAGGAAAAAATGGTGCAGACGAGGGAGGTGTAGCGAGCTACTCCGACTGAGAATAAGCAATTTTTTACCGAATACCGAGAATTGACGATGCGAAATGGCTTCGAAAAGCCTGCCATGGTAGGTTTTGAAATGAGTTCTATTATCGGACTACAAAGTAACACATATGCACACGGCTGTCGAAACATATCTCACGAATGCCTCTCTTGCCCTGAAAGTAGCGAGTGAGGAAAAAGGGGTTATTACACGGACGGAGGAAGCGATTACGCGTATTGCGCGCTGTTTTCAAGACGGCGGGACGCTCCTCATCGCGGGAAACGGCGGAAGCGCTGCGGACGCGGAGCATTTCGCCACCGAATTTACCGGCCGGTTTATGAAGGAGCGCAAAGCGCGTCCCGCCATCTCACTCGCCTCGTCGACATCTATGCTTACGGCGTGGAGCAACGACCACAATTTCGAAGATGTCTTCGCGAGGCAGATTGAGGCGTTCGGAAAAGCGGGAGACGTGTTTATCGGCATTTCCACCAGCGGAAACTCGAAGAATATCATCCGTGCCGTATCGAAGGCGAAGACCCTCGGGCTTACCAGCATTACCCTCCTCGGAAACTCCGGTGGAGAATTGCAAGGACTCGCGGACATCACGATTGCGGTACAGGACACGCGCACGTCCCATATCCAGGAGGTGCAAATTGCGCTGATTCATTGCATCTGCCAGGAAGTGGAGAAAACCTTTACGGAGTAACTTAAGACTCATCTATGAACGAAACACCTGCACCGGAAATAGCCGCACTCGCGCGAACCATCAGCGCCGTTATTTTTGACGTGGACGGGGTTATGACGAACAACCAAGTCTGGCAAGGCTTCCCACATAAGGTAAAGGTGCGAAGCTACTACGACGGTCAGGGAATCTCGCTCCTGCGGGCAATCGGCGTCCGGGTTGCATTCGTTACCAACGAAAAAGACGACCACGCGGTCGCCATCACGGAAATTGTCGAGAAACTGAACAAACTCCCCTCTTCACAAAGCGAGTCGAACCCCAAGGGGTGGCCCCTCGTCCGACTTTTTACCGGTATGGGCGGAGCGAAAAAAGTCGAGGCTGCCAAACTCTTCGCCGGCGAACTTGGTATCACCGCATCAGAGTGCGCGGCGATGGGCGACGACCTTGTCGACATCCCGCTCCTTGACTTCGTCTCGCTCCGAGCTTCGCCAGCACAGGCCGAAGAGGTCGTAAAACGGCGTTGCCAGTTCGTCTCCCGCCGGGAAGGCGGGAATGGAGCCATCAGGGACTTCGCGAACTTCATCCTTGAAGCGCGCGGTATCGACCCTACGACACTTCCCTTTCAATAGTAGCCACGTCTTTGCACGCAAGTGTCCCTACCCTTGGGGCGCCTGTCTTTTTGTTACCACGCGCTCTTACCGCCGTCCGCGGTAATGTTGGCTCCCGTGATGAACGAGGAAGCGTCGGAACAGAGAAACTGCATCACGCCGTTATATTCCTCCGGCTGTGCCATCCGTCCGAGCATGTTACTCTCGCCGAATCGTTTGACGAAATCTTCCGGCATTTTCGGATTCAGGACACCTCCGGGAGAAAAGGCATTGACGCGGATGCCATGCATGCCAAGCTGGGCAGCCATAGAGCGGGTGAGCCCGAGTACGCCGGTCTTGGAAGTAATATAGGCGGGAGATTTATACTTCCCTTCTGTGTTGTACACACGATGGTCGTGCGCGATGTTCGACACTTCGGAAGCGACGTTCACGATGGAACCCTTCTTTTGTCTTTTCATATACGGCACCACCGCTTTGATGCAGATAAACATACCGGTCAGGTTGGTATCGAGTTCTTGCCTCCACAGCTCGACAGGATAGTCTTCAACCGGTACGAATTGCTTTTTTGATGCTTCGCTCCCCACAGCCGGATTCATCGCGGCATTGTTGATGAGCGCGTCGATACGCCCGAACTTCTGGTGCGCTTCTCTTACCGCCTTTTGAACGGCTTCTTCGTCGCAAATATCAACCGCCGTTCCCGCTTTGCTGTTTTTGTCAAAGACGACAACCTCTGCGCCGGCCTCACTCAGGGCCTTTACGTACTCTGCGCCGAGAAAACCGTTTCCCCCGGTCAAGATAAGTACCTTTCCTTCGATATCAAATATATTTTTCATATCAGTGCCGTTAAAAGCGAAAGTTGCTTTTTGGCGTCCGAGAGATACTCCTCGCCACGCCACGCTTGCATAATGATTGTACCACCAAAGTGAATCTCTTGAAGCGCGCGCAGTGTCTCTTTGTACGGCGCGTCTCCTGTACCGAGCAGTACCGACTGCGCGCTTCCCTTTTTCCGGTCCTTTGCGTGCACGCCAAAAATACGTTTGCCGAAAAACCGAATATCGCCGGGAACATCGAACCCGTAGGAAGTCGCATTACCGATATCGTAGTAGACGCCGACGGCATCCGAAGAAAAACTGTCGAGAAAGGCCGAGAGCTCCGCCCTCGGCATCTCCGTTTCAAATCCGATACGGACATTTCGCGCCATAAGTGTGGGGAGTACGTTTCGTATATGCGAGACAATCTCTTCTTTTTCCGCACCGCTCTTCGGCGCGTTCCCCTCAAGAAGCGGGATGAGAATAAGTTTCTCCGACGTGGTTTCAGCCGAATCGATAAGCATACGGAGTATTTCGACTGAACGCTTCGCGTCAGCACCGGTAAACCGGTATTTCATATAGTAGTCGGCGCATATGGAGGAGACGGGTACTCCCGCCTTTTGCGCCACGATCCCTATCGCCTCCCTGCCGGAAACTGTAAACATCGCGTTTTCTGTAAAGCAAGTGAAGTCAAACAGCCATTCGAGGGAAGTAAATCCGAGTTCGCGGGCTATCATAAATTCCGCCTCCCACTCTCTGGGTGAAAACTGAAAACGGCCGTCCTCAGACGGCGAAAGACGGCCTTGCAGAATTCCGATAGGGAGTGTCACAGCGTTATGCTACTTTGCTTTAAATTGATACGGCGTGGTTCCTGTTGCCTTGCTCCCCGCCTCACGACCCCACTTCTGTATCTGTTTCGCGATATCCACACCGACATTCTTACTCCACGTGTTAAGGAGTCGCTCGGTAACCTCGCCCATCTTCCCCGCGCCAATCTGCTTCCCATTCAGGCGCGTCACGGGGAGCAGGCAGAACGGAGTGCCGGTCATAAACGCCTCGTCGGCATTGTAGACATCATACGGCTCGATATTTTTCTCGATAACCGACAACCGCAATTCCTTACCCAGTTCGAAGATATAGTCACGGCTTATCCCGCGCAGGATATTTCTTCCTTCAGGCGTAATCACGACGCCGTCTTTGACGATGAAGAAGTTGTCTCCGGTTCCCTCGGCGATAAACCCGTCCGGGTCAAGGAGAAGCGCCCAATTGTCCTTCCCTTCAAATTGGGAAGCTTCGATGTTCGCCATAAGGTAGTGAATCCTGCTCCGGTTCTTGACCTTCGGTTCAAGAAGCGAGGCGGGTATCGCCCGCTGGGAAGTGATAACCGCGTTAATACCCGTATCAAACAGATGCCCCATCGAAGCAACGGTCCATCGGAGCGGAAAGTCCGCGATAATGACATTGGGACCCTTCGGGGTACCGACGGTATCCTGATAGATACCGAGCAATCCCCGTGTGACGTCAATCATAATCCGGTGCTCGTCATCTTTTGCCATCGCGGGTTCGTTCGCCTCGATGGTTCTCATAACCTCCCGCTCCATTTCATCAATGGTCATCTCCAAAGGAATCCGAACATAGTTCAGAGAAGCATACAGACGCCGTAAGTGTTCACGGAGTTTAAACTGTTTCTTGTTGAATGAACGGGTCATCTCAAAGACCATATCCCCGAACATCAGCGCGGAATCGTAAATCGAAAGCTTCGCCTCCGACTCGGGAATCAGGACCTTGTTCCACGAAACGAGCCGTCCCGACACTTCTTGTTTTTTCTTGGTTTCTTTTGGCATAGTGTCAGAGTTATTTCGTGGCTAATCCTTTTATTGTAAAGAGTGTCTTGCAAAACTCAAGACTCTCATCATCGTCCACCTCGGACGATTTCCAGAACTCCATCAAAGATATCGCGATGCGTCCGCCAAGGCGATTGTGGTATGTGGATAACACTTCCGGTTTAAAGACATAAATAGACCCGTTCTCAACAAACTGCTCTCCATACTCCTGTCGCCGTTTCCGGTCCGTAGAGTCGTAATTGACACTGCACAGTTTTCCGTCCCGCTTTGCCCAAATATAAAAATCTCCTATGTCGGCGCCGGAAAAGAGCGAATCGGCTTTTTCCTTTGTAATCGTCCGGATAGCGTTGTCGATATCAACCGATTCACGCAGGGGCGAGGTCGCCTGCAGGAAGACCACGTACTCGCAATCCGGAAGTCCCTTTTCTTTAAGATACGCGAGCGCGTGTACCAGCGCATCTTCGGAACTCGCCGTATCGCCGGAAATGGCGGGAGGACGCACAATCACTTCCGCACCATAGCTTTTTGCCACCGCTCCGATTTCCTCGCTGTCGGTGGAAACGTAGACCTCGTCAACAAGCGTCGCCTGTTTCGCCTGCTGGATGCTCCACGCGAGGAGCGGACGACCGCAAAAATCGACGATGTTTTTCTTCGGTATGCCTTTTGACCCGCCACGGGCGGGAATAATGGCGATTACTTTCTTCGGCATATATCTATAACGCATTTGGGTTAAAAAAGGTGATATCACACAGAAAGCGTGTCCTTATCTGCACTGTCCCCTGCTACCTGCGAGAAACGTACCTACTGCGGCTGAGAAAGAGAACTCTTATGCAATTCTTTCGCAAGAGCCGAAACAATATGCTTCACGTTATCGTCCACGCTGAGCGCCGACCCCACCTTGCCATGAGGAGCGAAATACGCGTCGAAACCAACTCTATCGACACTGACCAGGAAATTAATGAGCTGTTGTTTGGAAAAAGAACATCCATCCCGTATGCGTTTGAATGCTTCCCGCGCCGAAACAAAATCCCGCACACGGAATACTCCCGGGCAGTATTGGTACCAAGGATAGCCGAACACCAGAACGGGTTTCCCGCGAAGCACGCCTTCCCAGCCGGCGGTTCCGCTTCCGGTCGCTACCGCTTTCGCGTGCTTGATGAGCTCAAAGGAATTCGTGCCGATGGGCACAACTCGTACATTACCGAGCGCGGCGATTTTCCGGTAATACCCGCGATAGCGGTACTCAAAGAACTTCGTACCGCGCCGACGCCAGAGGAGCGGGTGTTCTTTTACGTACAGGAACCACCCTTCCGGAAGCGCCGAGGAAAGCATCTCTATCATCAGCAGTTGGTCGACAAACACGCCGGCTTGCGGAGACGACGTGCGTTCCGGCTGATAGTGCAGAGCGACGTACACATAGTTCTGCTTGAAATCGGGTGAAGATTCCACGCGCGCATATTCTTTTTTGAGATTGGAGCCGAGTCTTCTTGCAATGAACCCCGACAACCGTTTGAAGATACTTCCGTCGTAGAGACCGTCCGCGATGCTTCGAAGTTTAATGCGAACTTGTTTCATCCCTCCATAGAGCGCGAGGTCGTGTTTGACGTACGGCGGCGTCGCGTCGCCTTTGTTTTCGGCGTGCCGGCTGTAGTAGTCGAGCGTATCTTTCCGCAGGTCGGCCGGCGAAAAATGCTCGGATTCATTCCGGCGCACCTCGGAAAGAAGCTCTTTCGACCCCTCCTTGTAGTCGTTCATAAGGACAGCACGGTCGGTGCCTTCAAGAATTGCCTCGAACATAATAGTGCGGATACCGAGCTTGCGGGCAAGCGCGTACAGCACATAATCATATACCGTATGAGGAATGTCCGAATACACGATTGCGTCCGGTTTGTAGGCGGAAAGCACACCATGCCAGTAGCGTAGAAACTCCGAAAAGAGATGCTTGCGCTCTTCAATGCACAGATGTTCATACTTCTTATGCATCATTGTGAGCAGTGTTATTTCCGTTTCGGCAAATTCCGCGAGTAACTCCTCGCCGGGAGGCGGAAAGTTTGCAAAGGAAACTCCTTCTGCCGGTATGCCGGCGAGCGCATCGTCCACATCGTGACAAATCGTCCCGGGAAACAAGTGCCGGGAGGACTCAAACTCCTCGCGATATCCGGTCCAGTAGACGATATCGTGATTCTTCTTGAGCTCCCGCATCACCTCGATAAGCCCGAGTTCTTTCCCCGACCAACTTATGAAAAAAAGACGCATAATGTTTGCAGAGTATGTAAAAAATAAGTAATGGAAATGAGGTTTTTCGTCCCTTTCCTCTCAGTCTATTTCGACGCGGTCCTTGCCAGTATGAATATCATTTCGCGCGTCGAAGGAAACGGAAACGAGAGGAACACGAACCATTGCGCTATCCATTTGCGAGGATGGAACATCCGGTGCCACTGAAAGAGAGAATTCCGCGTGTACCGTGCACACACGTCGAATCCGGACCAGGAAAGTTGGGAAGAGAGTTCTTGCACGGTGAACTCACGCCGGTGTCCGGTAAAATCCTTTCCGCTGTCGAAGTACTCCTTGATATCCCACTGCGGGCTTCTCCCGAACAAAAACCGGACGCGGCGCAAGAGATTCGCAAAATTCGGCGTCGTAACGAGAAAAATACCCCCAGGCCGGAGCACGCGTTTCACTTCACCAAACAGGCTCTTCGGTGAATATGGCAAATGTTCGATGGTTGCGTCACAGTTTATGAGGTCAAACTCGCCGTCACGGAAAGGGAGAGGCGCAAGCACGTCTCCTTCGATAATCCGCAAGCCGTTTTTTTCCCATATCCGCTTCAACGCTTCGAACTCCTTGATTTTGTACGGATTTTCAACTGCGTGTGGGAAAATAAATTTATCCACGCCTGTTACCTCTGCTCCTAATTTCGAGAGAGCGAGCGCGAAAATGCCGATTCCGCATCCTACATCCAAAACGCGCATACCACGGATGACATGTTGCTCGTCCAAGAGTTTGAGCGAGAAAGCAAAACGTTTCCGGTCAACCTCATAGGCGTCCGCAAACTTCCCGAACGTACGGTACACCTCATCGATTATGTTTGTATAGCGCGACTGCATATGCGTACAGTATCATACCAAGCGGTACACTCGGGAATAGTACGACCCTTTTTCCTTGAGAAGCGACTCAGGTGTTCCTATCTCCACCACCCGTCCGGATTCGAGTGCCACGAGCCGGTCCGCGCCGGCAATCGTGGAGAGTCGGTGAGCGATAATGATGAGCGTTATCTTCCCTTTTAATTCTTCAATCGATTGCTGTATCAGCTGTTCCGATTCGTTATCAAGTGCGCTCGTCGCTTCATCCAAGATGAGCAATTCCGGTTTTTGCGCGAGAACGCGCGCCAGCATAATCCTCTGACGTTGGCCTCCGGAAAGAAGTACTCCTCTTTCTCCCACGACCGTTTGCCATTTCTCTGGAAGCGACATCACGAAATCATAAATATGCGCCGTACGCGCCGCCTGTTCGATACCCTCCGTGGTTATTCCGTCACGGTAAAAACGGATGTTATTTTCGATGGTGTCGTTGAACAAAAACACTTCCTGCGATACATAACCGATGCGCTCTCTCCACTCCCGAAGACGGATGTTTTGGATATCGTTTCCGTCACAAAGTACCACTCCCGAAGCGGGCACAATGAGCCGGAGAAGCAAGTCGACGATGGTAGTCTTCCCGGCGCCGGACGGACCGATGAGCCCTACCGTCTCCCCTTTGGCGACAGAAAAGCTTACCGTGTGGAGCGCCGGCTCCTTGTGGTGGTAGGCGAAGCTCACCTCCTTGAATTCGAGCTTGCGCGCGAATGAAAACGGCTGTTTCCCTTCATCTTTCTCCGTCTCCCCTTCGGCATGTTCCATAAACCGGAGAATGCGTTCGAGGTACGGAACCTGCATACTGATTGCATGGGCGCTCGATTGTGCGTACTGCACGTTGCTGAATACGCGGTTCAGGGCGAACACGACAACGACGAACGAGCCGAACTCAAACGCGGATGTTTTATACAGGTACGCGAACAGACCCATCACAAAGAAGACGCCCGCGAGCGAAAGAAGCGCTGACGTGATGTTCTGCACGAGCGAGAGCCGAAGACTAAGTTTCCTCATCCGTACCCCGAACTCGCTTCCGCGTGCGAGGGCCTTCTCCTCCACCGCCATTGCTTTGAGCGTTTTCGCCCCGAGAATATGTTCATTGGCGAAGTGCGCCAATTTTTTCGTCTCACCTTCAATCGATTCGGAAAACATCTTCGCCTTTTTAAGTAACGGTAAAAAGACAAAAAAGATACCGCCGCCGGCAAGGACAGTGAGCAGTGCAATCACGGGAGAAGTATTCCAGACGAGATAGCTGTACACGAGTAAATTAACCGCGATGAATACCGCGTTGCTCATATAGAGCAAGATGGAAGAGCTGTTGACGACGTCGGTGGTAAGCATCTGGTCAAGATACCCAAGCTTCTGCGAAGAAAGAAACGGCCAGTGCGCGCCGAACGTGTACCGCAGTATCCGTTCGCGCGTCTTTTTCTCGAAATCGGTGTTCACACGGACCGTAATCTGCTGGGCAATGAAGAGCACCGCCGCCTTCCCCACGAACAAAGCAAACATGAGGATAAACACATACTTGGCGGTAAACGGCAGACCGAGAAACGCGAAGAGTTTGACGATACCACCGGAGATTGGGTCGGTCGGTATCGTCCCGGTGAGGATTGAGAAGAGAGGGATGATTGCGGTAATGCCGATACCTTCAAGCGCCCCACTTACAAAACTGAGGACGGTCATCAGTATGATTTTCCACAAATACGACCTGAACGCGCGCAGAAAAAGGCGCAGAAGTCCCTGCACCTGCCGTGCGGTTGTGGTTATAAGCGCGATTGGAGCGAAAAAATTCATCTGTCGTTTCCGTAAAAATGACACAAGCTACCGCACAAAGTAAAGTCCGGTACGCTGCGGAAAAACCGCGTGCTACTCATGATACCGGTCAGCCTCCTTGATAAGCGCGAGAAGTTCTTTCCCTGAAAGTTTCCGAGCGAATTCCGACGAGAAACCTTTGTCGCGTATACGCACGGGCGACGCGGGATAGGTCGCTTCATATTCGGCAAACGCATCTCCGTGAGGAGTTAAGATGTACATCGTCTTCGTTTCGAGGGCGAGAGGAATTTCATACTCTGCGAGTAACTTCTCATGCATCCTCTCTCCTTTCCGTTTGCCGATGATACGGGTCTTGACATCCGACGGCTTTTTACCGAAGAGCGGGCTGTAATACGAAATGGCTGCTTTCACGAGGTCGCCAAGACGCGCGGCCGGCATTTTGAGCACGAATACTTCTTGTCCCTTACCGCCACGCGCCGCCTCCAGCACCAAGGCGACCGCTTGCGGAATGGTCATGAAAAAACGGGTCATCGTAGGGTCCGTCACGGGAACGCTCTGTCCTTTCGCCACACACTTCTTGATAAGGGAGAGGATACTGCCACGGCTTCCGAGCACGTTGCCGAAACGAACACACGTGAATTTAGTCTCGGTGTTTCCTTTGTAGAAATACGTCGCCAAAAACAATTTTTCCGCCATCAGTTTGGAAACCCCGAGCACGCTTTCAGGCTCCGTCACTTTATCGGTGGAAATGCCGATAACCTGCGCGACATTCGCCACGCGTGCTGCCTCGATGACATTTTGCGTTCCGACAATGTTGGTTTTCACCGCCTCGAATGGATTATACTCGCAGAGCGGTACGTGCTTCATCGCGGCCGCGTGGAAGACAATATCGACTCCTTCCATGGCGAGCGCCAAACGGTCCTTATCGCGGATATCGCCGACGACGAAGCGTACAACATCTTCATGTCCCACAAGCTCCTGCATCAGCTGGAAATGCAAGTCTTCATGCCGGGCAAACACCCGGATTGCCTGCGGTTTAAGCAAGAGCAGTTGTCTCACGATTTCCGAGCCGATGGAACCGGTCCCGCCGGTTACCAAGATTGTTTTTCCTTTGAATATATCCATAAAAAATATACTTAGTATTATGCCTTTTTCCCTCCCGCGTGCATAGCGAACACCGGTGCGATACTCCTGCCGACTTTTTTGAGTACCACTCCTTCGGCAATGTCATGCTTCACCTTACGGAGCGCCTCATCTACCGCCCGAAGGGTAAAAGCAATATGGTGCTCGCGGTGCGCGTACGTAATGTTCCAATAGGTGCTGTAAAGAATACCCGCGTCAATAATATACTGCTGAAACAAAGCACGCAGTTCGGGCGAACTTTCTCCGTTGTCTTTGTAAAACTGCATTATCGGACGGGGCGGGAATCCGACACAGGCGATTGAGTGCGAAAGACCGTGGGACTCGATGCTTTTCTGAATCCCCTTTTGCAGTTTTTCTCCCATTCGCCAGACATGCTTCAAAATACCGGGGTTGCGCTTCAGTTCGGAGAGCACCGCCTTCGCCGCCGCAAGCGAAAGGCATTCGCCTCCGTACGTGAACGAAAAGAACACATCCTCGGTCTTTTGCATTACCGTGCGCGTGCCGGCAATCGCCGAGAGAGGCATCCCGTTTGCGATGGACTTGCCGAAGCACGAGAGGTCCGGCGTAACGCCGAAATATTTCTGCGCCCCTCCGCTACTCCACCGGAACCCGGTAATCACTTCGTCGAAAATAAGCAGTGCTCCATGCGCGTGCGCCAACCGTTTAACGTCGGCGAGAAATCGTCCCTTGGGATGCTCCGCGTACGCGGGCTCCATGATGACCGCCGCGACTTTCCCCGGAAATTTTGTAAAGAGTTTCTCGAGTGAATCGAGGTTGTTGTATTCGAACCCGTGCACCAGCTGTTTCAGCATACGAGGTACACCGGCACTGCGTTCGGTTGACACTATGTACCAGTCCTGCGCTCCATGATATCCGCAGAACAAGATGACATCTCTTTTGGTATACGCGCGGGCGATGCGCACCGCGCCGGATGTCGCATCCGAACCGTTTTTTCCGAACCGCACCATATCGGCTCCGGGCACAAGCTGTGTAATCAGTTTTGCGACCTCAAATTCCAGCGGGTGCGGTTGCGAGAAAATGATGCCGTCCTTGAGCTGTTTTTTGATGGCGTTATCCGTCACCGTGTCGGCGTAACCCAAAATGATGGGGCCGAGCGCTCCCATATAGTCAAGCAATTTATTGCCGGTGATATCCCAGATATACGCTCCTTTCGCGCGCGCGCTGAAGAGGGGCATTGTCCCTTTCCGGAATTGCCCCGGGGATTTGCTGAGGGTCTGGCTCTGATTTGGAATAATCTTCCGTACCCGCTCGTAGTGCAGAAGATGCTTGGCATACTTGTGTTCGTCTCCCATAGTTCGTATATAACCTTTAAGAGAGCCGTTTTGTGACAGCCTATTCGTGTGCGCTATTCGTTAAGCGTATCTACCATCAATAGGTTATCACCTTCTGGATATCTGGTAACCGGACGGTTTCGAGAATATGCACCACTTTCTTGGCGGTTTCTCCCTGGTCATACGGGTTCGTGCCTGCTCGCACGTGTTTCCTGAATGCTTCGTCACAAAGTGCCTTTTCAATCGCTTTGCGTATCGCGCCTTGGGTATTGGTCACGTCGAGCACGTTGGCCCCACGTTCCCTTCGCTGTTGACGGCTACCTATGTTGACAGTCGGTAGATGAAAGAAAGGTGCTTCGTGTATTCCGGTGCTTGAATTTCCCACGAGCACGTCCGCGACATTGAGCAGTCTCAAGAAATCTTCGTACACGATGTGGGGAAACACCCTAAACCCCGAACGTTTGAGGTACGTGATGATACGTCGTCCTCCCGCATCGGTATTGGAATAAATGGCGATAACCGCCGCGCGGTGCTTCTTTGCTATGTGTCGTACCGCATCGACGCTTGCCCGAATGTGTTGCGTCACGTTGCCGATTTCCGTGGTGACGGGATGTTGCGAAAAAACGATGACTTTTTGCTCGGGGTCGAAACCATAGCGTTTCGCAATTTCGGCTTTGGACGGATAGCTAATGCTCCGCATCGTGTCGAGGCTCGGACTTCCGACGAGAAACACGTACCGAGGGTCTTCTCCAAGCTTAATAATTCTCTCTCTGCTTTGGGGAGTCGCCACAAAATGCACATGAGCGAACTTGGTGGTCGCGTGCCGGAGTATCTCATCTATAGTCCCGCTCACCTCTCCTCCTTGTATGTGAGCGACGTGGATATTCATATGCATGGCGGCGATGGCCGCGGCCAAATGCGCACCAAGGTCGAAACCGCAAAAGACAATGTCCGGCCGGAGCCGCTCTATCACATCCGCCATCCCGATAAGCGCGCGACCCATACCTTTCACCATTGAGGCTCCGTCATCACGGTCATGTTCACTAAACATCGGAACGGTCGCGTCGATGGAAAAGCCGTCTCCTTCGATGACTTTCTTCGTCTCGCCGAATCCCTTGAGCAAATGCGAACCGGTTACGAGGAGCTGTACCGTAAGTTTCGGGCTCCGCCTTGCCAGGGTGAGTATCGGTTTAAGCCGACTGTAATCCGCTCGGCGCTCCGTGATAAACAATATTTTTCTTTTTTTCATCCGAGATGATTCCGTTTAAGATGGGTATCCTTTTTAATGAAGCGTTTTGCCCTGCACTTGAGGACTCGTTCGAATTCCGAAGCGAGTATTTCTCCCGTACCCGGGCGCTTCACCCAGACATTGTCGTAGCTGAACGATTCTCCTTCTCTGATATCCCGGATGGAAACGACCGTTGCGTACGCGAAATCAATGGTCGGCTGTTCCTCCTTGAGAATTGTCTTCTTTCCGCCTAGCGCCTTCCAGATGGCGCCGGTTCCTTTGATGAGTTCCTGAAGTTCACCCGGGTCTATAGAAATGGGCACATCGGGACCGGGCCACTTTTTGTCGGAGGTAAAATGCTTTTCGAATATCGAACCGCGGAGCGCCGTAGCGCCATAACAGGTATAGTTCAAGAGAGAGTGGTCGCTGAGTCCATACACCGCGTCGGGAAATTCTTTCGAAAGCTCGAGCATGGCATCGAGACGCACCTTTTCGTACGGGGTCGGATAGAGCGACGTACAGTGCAGAAGAGCGAACGGGATGTTCGATGCACGGAGGATGCTGACGCTCTTCCGTATTGACGCGATATCATTCATCCCCGTGCTCAAAATGACCGGTTTCCCGAATGAAGCAATATGCCTCAGGAGCGGGTAGTTGTTGCACTCACCGGAACCGATTTTGTAGGCTTGAACGCCGAGCTTCTCGAGCCGGTTTGCCGCCGCGCGCGAAAACGGAGTGGAGAGATAGAGCATACCGAGCTTTTCGACATAGTCCTTCAGCACCTTGTCTTCTTTCTCGGAAAGAGCGCACCTCTCCATAATATCCCAAATGGATTCCTCTGCGTTCCCGGGGATGACTTTTTTCGCCTCGGGAGTCATCTCATCCTCTATTACATGGCACTGGAATTTGACGCATTCCGCTCCGGCTTCATACGCGTCTTTCACCATACGCTTCGCTTTCGCGAGGCTTCCCTCGTGATTAATGCCGATTTCGGGAATAACAAAAGGAGGAAACTCCTTTCCTATTTTTCGTGTACCTATTTGTATGTAGGGGGCTTTGTTCGCCATATCGAGAACCCATCTCAAAATAAATGGCTAAGACAAACGTTCAAATTTCTGCCGAAAAAAGAGAAGCGCGAGGAGGCAGAGCAAGCTCTGTTGACGAGCGATGAGCTTTTTGCAGGCGAAATTTGGACGCTTGGGTAGCCAAGCGATTCGTGACACAATCGAATAGAAAAAATGACTTTAATTTTATTCATATAATGAGCGGTTTATTTTGAGATGGGTTCTTGTTATCTCGCCGTCCAACCACCATCCACCGTGAGCGACGCGCCGGTCATATAGGAAGACGCCTCCGACGCGAGAAACAGCACGGCTCCGTTGTAGTCGGTGTTCTGTGCCATCCGCCCAAGTATGGTGCGCTTCTCATACGCGTTCACGAACTCCGCACCTTGGCCGGCTTCCACTCCGCCGAGGACGAGTGTATTCACCCGGATACCCGTCTTCTCAAATCCGCAGTACTCGGCAAGCCACTTCGTAAACCCGAGCATACCCGACTTTGCAACGCTGTACCCAACCGGCTTGTAGTATATATCCCCGTTCTTTCGCTTGAAGTCGTACATCGCCTGTTCGGGAGAAACGACTCCATACACGGAAGAAATGTTGATGATGGAGCCATTCTGTTTCTTCGCGTTCCGGTAAGCGCGTATAAACTCCTGCGATACGAAGAGCGCGGACGTAAGATGTGAGGCATTCATTTCCCTCCACACATCCTCCGGATAGTCTTCAAACAAACCGCTCTCTTCCTTCGGCGCATTCGGGTGAGTTGCGCGTCCCGCATTATTGATGAGCACGGTAGGAGCATCCTTGAAGGTGTTCTTGATTTCTGCAAACGCCCGGACAACCTCGCTCTTCTTCGTGAGGTCGACAGCGACACAGAGCACTTGAGCGCCGTCATTTTGCAATTGCTGTATCTTCGGGTGTACTTCTTTTTTGACATCCAAGACTGCGACAAACGCCCCCGCTTCCACGAGGATCTTCACGTATTCACTGCCAAGGTCGCCCTGACCTCCGGTCACGACGGCAATTGTACCCTTTAGAGAAAACAGTTCTTTGTTGGTCATATTATTGAAACGCGGTGATGTCCCGCTCGATTTCCTCCCGGTGTTTGCAGATAAGCTCGCCGAGGATGAAATCTTCCGGCGAATCGAGGTCCACCGAACGCCAGCGCGGGACCTCTACTCCAACCAATTTTCCGCCCAAAAAGTTCCCCGACGCAAGCAAAGTGCTCACTCTACTTACGTACACCATCGAGCCGTTTTCGGCGACGGTATGCGCAAGTTCTTGTCTATTGGTGGAGGCGAGAAAGGCGGGAGAAGTGGTAAGCGTGAGCGCGCCTTCGGGACTGTGTACGAACACGCGAGGCTCCACTCTGGAGACGGTGATTGCGGAATCCGCCTGTTCTTTCAAGAGAAGTTCAATTGTCGCGTCGATGTCTTGTGCCGTCCGGAGCGGAGAGGTTGGTTGCAGGAGGACGACGTAGTTTGGCGCGTATCCTTCGCGTTCTTGCAACAACTTTAGCGAATGCGCCACCGCATCGAATACCTTGCTCGTATCTTGCGCGAGCTCTAGGGGGCGCAGGAACGGCACCTCTGCTCCGAATTCTTTCGCGAGCTTGGCGATCTCTTCCGATTCGGTCGAGACGATGATGCGGGAAAGTTTTCGTGATTTCTTCGCCTCCCGAATCGTATGGCTGATGAGTGGTTCACCGCAAAAAAGCCGAGTATTCTTCCCCGGTATTCCCTTACTTCCCCCGCGGGCGGGGATAATGCCAAGAAACGTAGGTGTCGTGTTCATCATGTCGAAATCCATCAGTACGCTTCCACTACTCTTGATACTTCAGCTTCCAGGCTCCTTTTTCTTTTTCCCACAAGTGAGGCGCGCGGAACGAATCGATGGTGTCGGTAAATTCTTTTTCCGAAAGCCCGATGTAGTCCAGAAATTCCGGAAAGTACCGTTTGGGAAATTCTCCGTCGAAACGCTTGATGAGTGTCGATCCTTCTTCCTTCGTAATGTGCTCGTTGCGTATCTCCTGCGAGGCATCGTACCGCGCCCTCCCGAAACCGAATTTGATAAACGTCGTGTAATAGAAAAAGCCGTCGGTCTTGTCGTCGATGCTGTTGTACTTCGAGTAGGTTCCCTCGGTACGCACCGGATTCGCCTCAAAACCCGTATGTTTGACCGCGTAATAGTAGCACTCCTGCGGTACCCACTTCAGATAGTAACCGAGGTAATGGAACTCTATGTTGTGTTGCCTGAGTATCTCTGGATCGGCCGGAAGGAACGGGGCAAGGTCTCCATACGTCAGTCCTTCGTTAAAATAGTCAGCAAGCGATTTCCCTCCCAGAAAGACGGTCTCGGGCGGGTCGGTCGGCTTCGCGTAATCAAGACGGTATCCCTTCTCGTCCTTCGAACCCCCCATCACGAACTTCTTTTGGCTGACGGACACTTTGTCGCCGTACTCGCCTTGATTCTCACCGTAGAAGATGAGCTTGATGCCGAAACGCGCGGCAACTTTCGGAGCGAACGTCTTTTGTCCGAGAATGAACGGCTGAAACGGGTGAAGCAGATTTAAAAACGCATTGCGCGCCAGCAAGCGGTGTATCTTCCCGTTTGGAGAAAACAGGTAATTATCGAACCCGCCGACGTGTATCCAGTTCTGAAAATTTTTCCAACCGATGTCGGTATACAGATGCGGAGTCCAGGTCACGGTGAGCGGATGCATTCCGTACTTGTATTTCAGGACGTGCGAGGCGTACGCGCTGTCCTTACCTCCGCTCCCTGGAACAAGACAGTCGAACGAACCGTCGGTGGAACGGTACTGCGCAAGAAGTTCGAGAAGTTCTTTCTCGCGCGCCTGCCAATCAATCACTCCATTCTTACGGGACTCAAAGAACCGGCACGCGGCACAAATACCATCCGCGTCAAACTTGATATAGTCATGCTTCATCTCGGGCGTATGTTTGAACTCGTTGCACGCGAGAGGTTGCGCGTTCGAGGCAAGACATCGTCCGCAGAATTTAATTTTTTCCGGCAGTCCGTAGGGAGGCATAGAATAGAAATTTCTAATGAAGAGGTGGCTACAGTATATACAACTTTGCGGCACTTGAAAAAGTGCCCTCAAGAAAGGAGCGGATTCTAGATAAGCTGGGTGAAATTCCGTATAAGCTGGAGTCCCGCTTCCCCGCTCTTTTCGGGATGGAACTGGCAACCATAGATATTCCCCTTCCGGATGACTGAGCAAAACTCTGTTCCGCCATACGACGAGAGGCCCAGTATATTTTCTTTCCGGCTCGGCTTGAAGATATAGGAATGAGTAAAGTACATACGTGGCTTCTCTCCGGGAACGAGGATACTTCCCTCCCAGGATGTCTCCGTGCCTGGATAGACCTCATTCCATCCAACTTCGGGTATTTTTTCCTTGACTGCATCCGCATCAAACCGGACAACTTCCCCTTCGATAATACCGAGCCCGTCAAAGACTCCGAATTCGTGCCCTTGCTCGAGCATGAGCTGTGCTCCGAGACAGATGCCGAGCATCGGACGATTATGCACCGCGACATGTTGTACCGCCTCCGTAAGATTGCGGAGCTTCAAGCCGCGCATTCCCGCTTCGAACGAACCGACTCCCGGAAGAATCACTGCATCGGACACCCGAATCTCTTCCGCATCCTCGGAAATGATTGCATCGAAACCAAGGTGCGCGAAAGCCTTCTTCAGGCTCTGCAGATTTCCGACTCCGTAATCAACGATGGTTATTCTAGAAGCCATACAAATTCCTAATTACCCGATACACTCGTTTTTAATGAAATTGGGGGATGCGCCGTATGGCAACACCTTTTGCGTCCAAATACTCCTTGACGCTCCCTATCGTACAATCGTCATAGTGAAATATCGAAGATACCGCCACCGCATCGGCTTTCCCTTTACTGATGACTTCTTCCATATGCGCCGCGTTCCCGGCCCCGCCGTGGGCAATCACCGGAATAGGCGCCCACGACGCAATCGCCGACGTAAGTTTTGTGTCGTACCCTTTCCTCGTCCCGTCTTGGTCGATAGAGGTGAGGAGTATCTCACCGACGCCGAGCCCGACCGCCTGTTTCGCCCACTCGATTGCGTCGAGACCGGTGCTTTCCCTGCCTCCATCGGTATACACCTCCCATTTCCCCTCACTTTTCTTCTTCGCTTCGATATAGAGGACGATGCACTGCGAGCCGAACTCCAGAGCCGCTTCGCGCAAAAATTCCGGACGAGAAACAGCGTACGTGTTTATCGCCACCTTATCGGCTCCGACACGGAGCGCGTTTTTGATGTCCGAGAGCGAACGGATACCCCCTCCGACAGTGATAGGGATAAAAATATCTTCGGAAACACTTTTGAGCAGTTCAAAATCGAAATTGCGCTGATACAGGCTTGCCACGATATCGAGATACATAAGTTCATCAGCTCCCTGCCTGTAATAGCGTACCGCGAGCTCTTTCGGGTCACCCACAATCCGGAGCGCTTCGGTATGAACCGGCTTCACCACATTCGGTCCTTTGATATGGAGTGTTGGAATAATTCGGATATTTTTCATGTCTGAAACGCCGGCTCTCGGCCTATCTTTTTCCGCACATTGTTTCTATAATGGGGCATTCTTAGGACGACCTTTCCGAATATATATCGGATGCAAAACCCGCCTTCCCAAAAAGAATCTGCGACCGTATCGGACTATAGTAGCTTGTCGGCTTAGAAAAGAAAACTGGTGTTTTTCTTTTTCGCCTCCACAGTGCTCATAACTCCGATTAGCGGGCGGTAGTTACAGCATATATGCCTCATACACGAAAGCCAAAAATCTGTTTCTTTCTCCAAAGGAGCTACGCCTTTACTGGCCACGCGCTTGCCGAGCTCTTGAAGGAAAAGTACGGCGTGGAAGAGTTTTGCGCGTACACAGGGCTCCGAAAAGTACACGATGCTCTCAAGCGGAAACACACGGTTTCCTACAGCACGCTTCTCCTCGACGAGGACGTGCACAACCGCTATACGGACGAGAAACTCGACCTGCAGTATCTTACCTGGCTTGAAAAGGAATATGGTATTCCGAACGTCTGGCCGTATCTGTGCCTCGACCGTGAAATAATGTCCAACCAGGCAAAGCGCGAGTATCCGTACAATACACCGAGATACACACACGAAGAAATGCTCCGCATTCTCCAAGTGACCGCCAAAGCCGTCATTTCATTTCTTGATACCGAGAAACCGGACGCGGTTATCTTTTCCACCGTGGGTAACGTTCCCGGCTACCTCCTGTATGAAATTGCGAAGAAAAGAGGCATCAAGGTGCTCTATATTCTCACGGCGCCGATCCGCGAACGGATTGTGGTAAGTGAGACGTACGACTCCTTCAGCGACACAAACACGCTTTTCAAAGAACGACTCGCGAGCGGAAAGAAGGATACATACTATGAGGAAGCGAAGAAGGTGCTCGAGGACTTCCGAAACGCGCCTGTCCCCTATGACCCACGCCGGACACCTGAAGCGCAACAGGTGAACCGACGGAAACAACTCCGTTTTCTCGCGCCGAAAAACTTTCTTCGTTCGATTTCTTGGTTCGTACGGCTTACGTACGAATACGCATTCGGCACGACAAGAAACGACTATACCTCGGTAAACCCGTTTCATTACGCGCTCGACCATATACGGAGGAAGGCACGGAACCTCTGTGGCGCGTCCGACCTGTACGACGCCTTTATCCCCGAAGAGCCGTACGCCTATTTCGCGCTCACGTACGAGCCGGAAATCAGCCTGCTTCTCCTCGCTCCGTTCGCCCAGGATCAAATTAATTGCATACGGCACGCGGCGCGTTCACTTCCCGTCGGATGGAAACTGTATGTAAAGGAGCACCCGGAAATGGCGCACTTCCGTCCCCGTTCGTATTACAAGGAGCTAAAGAAAATCCCCAACGTGAAGTTCATTTCCCCCACCATCGGAGGGTTCACGCTCCTTCGTCACGCACAGCTTGTCTTTACCATAACTGGTTCGGCGGCATGGGAAGGTCTTGTTTTCAAAAAACCGGCTATCGTGTTCGGCAATCAATTTTATAACGTGCTCTCGATGGTGAAGAAATGCGCCGAGCCGGAAACACTTCCGTTTCTCGTTAAGCAACAGCTCGAAGAGTTTTCCCACGACGAAGAAGAACTGCTTTGCTACACCGCCGCCCTTATCGAGGATTCGGCCTTTCTCCCCTTCATTTATTTATGGGAGGAAGAATTCGACGAAGAGAAGAAAAAACGAGGACTCGCGCCTCTTGCCGACCTTTTGGCAAAAAAGCTCGGCCTCGCGTAACCCGTGCCTCACGAAAACGATAACCGAAATCTATGATTCACGCGCTCCGCACACTCTACCGGACATACATCCATTCCCCGTCGCTCGACAGGGCTCTGTACGCGTTCCTTGACGCGAGTACGAACCTCCTTGCCTATACGCGGGGATTTTCGTTTCCTTCAAACTACATCCGCCGGTGGAAACTCGATATGCTCTTTGGGAGCTACGAGCCCGAGACAACTAAGCTCTTTGCAAACATTATCCGCCCCGGAATGACGGTTGTTGATATCGGCGCGCATATCGGCTATTTCACCCGCCTGTTTTCCAAGCTTGCCGGAGCACGCGGCCAGATTCTCGCCTTCGAGGCGGACCCGACGAATTACGCGCTCCTTGTACGAAATACGTCCCGCACGAAAAATGTACGATGTGTCCCGCTTGCCGTTACGGACAAGAAAGGTATCGTCGACTTCTACCACTTTGACGACAAAAGCGGAGCGCACAGTACGATTCCGAATATTCCGCTTCCGTTCGAAAAGCGGGTCTTACATGTTCCTTCAACAAGCTTGGACGGGTGGCTCGACGAGCAAGGTATCGTAGCGGTTGATGTGGTGAAAATGGATATCGAGGGCGGGGAGAGTACTGCTCTCTGCGGAATGACAAAAACGCTAGGGCGCGCACGGGTACTTGTCACGGAATGCGCTCCTGCCTGGATAGAGGCAGCCGGAAGCACCCCCTTGCGGTTTCTTCAGACCATCGAATCAGCCGGTTTTTCAATCTTCGCGGTTACCGCGAAGGGACTCATCGCTCTTTCTCCGGTACAAGATGAGACATACAGGGAACTACTTCCCCGCCCAAAAGCCGGTTCGCATCAGAGCGAATTCATCAATCTGTACTGTGTGAAAAAATGAGCTGTCGCTCTGCTATGTTGTCTTCGTACGGCAGTGCGTGAAAACCTGCTCAAATGCTTTCGCGAGTACCGATGCATCAAGCGTCTTTGCCCTCGCGAGTGTTTGGTGCGCGCACAACGTGCGCAGTGGCGCGTTCTCTCCGAGCTCGGTGATGCGCGTACATAACTCTTCTGGATTCTCGTTTTGAAACGTGAGCGCCGTTTTGTCCGAAAGCCACTCGAGCGCTCCGCCACCGGGAATGATGGAAGGCAGGCCGAACGCCATCGCCTCGGTCAGTACCGCGGAGCCGTATTCTATCCACCATCGCGGAAAGATAAATACATGAGCGTCTTTGAAAAATCCGTACAGTACTTCCCGCGGGACCCATCCGGGGAACGTGACCTCCCGTTCAATACCGAGCAAAACCGCCATCTTTTCCAGTTTTTCCTTTTCCGGTCCCCCTCCCGAAATAATTAAACGGTAACGTTCTCTACGTGGGAGGAGAGAAAATGCCCGAAGCAGGATATCGAATCCTTTTTCGGGAAGCATGCGTCCTGTGGCAAAAAGCGTCAGCACGGAACCATCCGCCTGATGCGAAGCGACCCGTTCGTCCGTAATCGCGTAGCGCTCCATAAGCGCGCGGGTTGCGATAAAATCCGGAATAACGACTGTTGGTTTGTGTACCGCGATACCGAATGTCTTGTAGAGTTCCTGCACGTGAGGCGTATTGAAAATGAAGGCGTCCAGATGGTTCGCAATGGGTGCACCGATATACCGCTCAAGCGCTCTCCTGATTTTCTTTTTACAGCGCCGATAGAAGGAAGGGTTCGCCACGGTACCCGACGTATCTCCCCACGCGTTAAGACGGATATTGAAAAACCCGATGACGGGAACCTTCCCTCCAAGCAACCGGTACATTCCACCTCCGTAGAGAAACATATGACCGTCGATGTAGAGCGCATCCGCTTTGGATTCGAACTCTCGCAGGAGCGAAAAGATGCCACGTTGCAGACCAATAAGTGTGCGTGACGCGATACAGCGCTCCTCGACCGCGTACGGAAGCGCGCAGGGTATGCGGTCCGCGTTCGAAAACGCGGTGACAACCAAAACGTCGTGCCCGAGTTCTTGAAGCCCCTTCGCCTTCAAATGCACGTCAACAACCGAACCACCGACGGGAGCCCCGTCAGTCTCAAAAACAAGTTTTGAAGTAATGCATACAATTCTCATTCCGATGAGTGAGATACGTGAGCAAGCTAGATATGCTTTGCAAACACAGAACGTTTTTAGTATTCGACGCTCCGGTCGCCAGTGATGAGCTCAATATCAAGCAAAGATGGATTGGCTTTGAGAGCCTGCAACACCTCTGTGGCTTGAAGCTCATCCCGCAAACGGACCGAGAACACGAACGCGTCGACGCCTGGGGCGTGTGTTCTCGATTGGAGCAGTCCGAACGAGTCGGAATACTTTTTCAGTACCGAGAATACCGTGTTAATGTCAAGACGGTCCTTGGCGTTAAAGGTGAGAATAAAACCAGCGTTACTTGAAATACTACCGAAATTAAACCGGTCCAGCACCATAATGATGATTGAAATCAGCACGACCGAGATAAGGGCAACCGAATAATTGTTCGTACCGACGGCGATACCCGCGGCAAGCGCGAAGAACAGGAACGCCACATCGCGTGTTTCCTTAAGGATGGTCCGGAATCGGATGAACGAGAACGCGCCGAGGAGCGCCACCGCGCCGATGAGATTTTGCTGGACAATCATCATAATGACGGTTCCCAAAATCCCCACAATGACGAGTGTAAACACGAAGGACGGAGCGTAAGAAAGACCGCGGTGCGTGCGCTTATACACCAGCACGACGCACAGTTGTAACAAAAGAGAGAAGAGAATGTTCAGCACGATGATGGCTGCCGAAAGTTCTCCCGCGACGGTGAGATTATAGAAATTATTCATAACGTAACGTTATCGGGGTAATGGGTCTAAACGATTAAGCGCATCCACCGCGGAGACATACTTCGAGAATGCCTGCCGGGAGAGTTTGAAACGCCGGAGGATTTCCCCGAACCACCACGGCATCGCGTCTCGGAACTTTATCTCCATAATAACCGCCCCTTCCCGTATGGGGAGCATTGCAGGACTATTATAGGCAAAATCACGCCAATGGCAAGTTTGCAAATCGCTGTCAAACGTGACGCGGACGGGAAAAACGAACGACGAGACGTAGGCAGTACGACGGTATTTCACGACCGTCATCGGCCGGTATCCTTTCATAAGGTAGAGGAAAAAGAACTCCCTGAGAAAAGCGGATGTCTTTACAGCTTCATGCTTCAGAAGTCCAACCATATCTCGGTCGAGAAACTGGCGCCAGAGGGAAACGGGCAATGCGCTTCTCTTTTTATGCACCGACATATCGTGTTTTTCTTTTATTTCGAGCCACACCGCTTCTATCTCCCCCGAAAAGTCGGACTGGTAGACACGCGCACGGAGTTTGCGCCGAAATTTCAGGCCGGCAAGCTTATCGTAATAGTCCTCGAGGGTTGGCGTGTCGAAATAGACGCTGGTGACGTGGTACGGTTCGGACACGGAGGCGCTGTCACGCCGGAGCCCGACATGCTCGAGATAGAGCTGTATCTCCTCCGCCTCCGCCCGCGAAAGTACGTATTTGAACTCGTGTCGCAAGTGCCTTTGTGCAGACCGCCCTTCCTCCGTATGCACGGCCGCCTTCCCGTTCTGAAACCAAAAAACGCCGATGTGGTGGCGGAGTCTGGCGAACGGTTTTAAAGATACTGTATGATGCGTCTCTGATGTGCTCATGAAGTGAGAACTAGAACCTATCGATGCGCGATACACTGTCCTGTTCAGAAGGAATCTTCACGTCCTCAAGGGTAACGGCCCGAACCGTGGCGACTCCTCCCTCGAACACCTCTTTCTTCCGATATGCCGAAATCCCGATGCCGGCGTGACGGATGGTTGTACTCGCTATCGTCGCGCGGGACGAATCTTTCACGGCAATACCTATCGCCACCTGTTCGATAACATTATCGAAAATATCGGGTGTTGAACTCTCTCCGACGCTGACTCCCTTATCCGTGCACCCGAGGATTTTGTTTCCGTTGATGCGCACCGTGCTCCAGCTGATATCGATGCAATCGCCCGCATGAGGAACACCGGCGGTGCTCCCGATACCGACTTTTTGAAACACATTGTCGTGGATATGCGAATCGGGCCGGAGCATGTCGCCGTCAATCGCGTCGTGGAAGGTATTTTCGAAGAATGACCGCTCGATGAGAAGCGTTGATCCTTTCACGTTCAAAGCGTCGTCTTCTTCGGAGTGGGTAAATGACGTATTCCGTATTTCGACATCCGCGTCATGGAAAGCGACCATACCGGTGGCGGTGATGCCGTTTTGCTGGAGACCGGAACCGCCGTCAAACCGCACGAAGTCGAGCGAGCTTCGGTCGCGTTTTGTCCCCACAACAAAGAACGAACCCCACGCCGATTCCGGCTCGGCCCGGCGGAGGTACACGGGAGCTTCCGCTGTGCCCCGTACGTTTACCGGACTGTATGACACAATTGAGACGCCTTTGCCGAAATACAGCAGCGCACCCGGGTCAATCACGACGCGCATTCCCGCAGGCACGATGACCGTCTTTTGGAAGATATGCGTCCCGGACTCCAAAGCGACCATATCCAAGCCTCTCGGGACAAATTGCGGTTCCCGTGAGAGAAACGCATCCCTCGTTCCGTATGTCTCGTTAAAACGCTGGAATGAACCGGAAAAAACGAGTTTGCTTTTGTCGGAGGAAACCGCGGGGGGAGTATAGGTCGCGCGAAGTATTTGCTCCGCCTGTTGTATGTTTCCGGCAAAATACGCGCGGTCTGTTTTTATTTCCTTTGAAAATTCGAAGTTGGTGTCCTTTTTTGAGGCGTCTTTAAAGATATCGGCCTTTGCTTCGGATACGACGCTATCATAGAACGCCAAGTCATCGGCTCCGTTCTGCGGGTCCGCAAGGTATTCCGAAAGCAACCGGTTGCGTTCGTCCTTGAAAGCGGGAATGGCAAGAATTCGCTTTGCCAAAGTCGTCCCTTCGGTAAACAAATCGTCAAGCGGTCCGACGAGCGTATCGACAGGCACAAGTTCAAACCGCCCAGTCGCAGTATTAAACAGCAAGCCGATATTCTCGAAATTATCGCGAGGATTTCCGGCAAGAATGGAAAGTATGTCCCACTTGTAAAACGACTCCATATCGATAATGCGCGGAGCCGCGCGGACAAACGTCTCGTCGTCGGCATAGTTGAGGATTTTGAGGAATGTATCGAGCGGTTCCTGATAGTTGACCGAGTCGGTGTAACTCTTCCAGAAGGTAAGCCCGTCTTGCGCGAACAAATTGACGAACGAACTGTAGTTCGAATCGTTACCACCCATAAGGTTTTTATCCCCGTCGTTAAAACCGTAGAGTATGGACGTTTCGGGCCACGGCTTTCCTTGTATGAGTTCCTTCGTCCAATGCGTGAAAGCGAGGTACACATTATCCCGTCCATTCACGTAGACGTTTACCAAATGGGCGTCCCGCGTGAGCAAACCAAACTTTTCGGCGCGGTGCTGGTTCAGAAGTTCGGCGAAATAGTTTTTGTCGGACGGAATAATAAGAGAAACCGAACGTTGGCCGTGGAACGGCGCGTTGTTGGGAAATTCAAGCCGGAGCGACTTCTGCTGGCTGTTCCAATGGTTGGAATTGAGGCCGGCGTACCGCGCGTCCACCTGTCCCTGATAGTCCGGGGCCGAGAAGACCGCCTTGGTGAAGACCCGGTTCTCATCGAGACTAATCGAGGAAAACGGATCCTGGGGAAGATGCTCGTTCAAGTACGCAATACCCACGCGGTCAATCGAGAGTTTCCATACCGGCAGTGTGCCCGCGCGAAAATAATACGGAAAATAGAGCACGTCGGGTAGCTTCCGCAAAGAACGGTACGTCGGCAGGAATTGTTGTACCAACCGGTACTGCGTGAGATTGGCTTTGACCCTGTGCGGAAGCAAGACGAACAGAAGCACAAAAAAAACAGGCAGACAGGCAACTGCGCAGAGTATTTTTATTCTTTTTGCCCATAACATACAAATGGAGAATACCACGCAAATAGACGTGTTGCAAAGACCCGAAAAAGCGAAAAGTACCGCGGAAGCCGGACGTGTGCGGAGGCGCTTAGAGGAATTTTTTATCGTCCAAATACGGCCCGTTTTTGAATTCATAGAGGAGCGTCTCTTCGAGAAAATGAACCGCGTGGGCAACACCGAGAAGTACCGCCGCCTCCCCACTCTTCACGAGAAACGAACGGAAGCACTGCTTCTTCGCGTCATACAGGTCTATGCGGAGTTTGCCACTGATGACGATAAGACCTTCCTGTAATACCTTCGTCACACGCTCTTTCGGCAGATGCAGGTGTGGCACGACGATATGCCCTTTCGCGCGTTTTTGGGTGAGGAGTTGGAGCGCCTGCTTCGGGTCGGTCACACCATGCGTTCCGTCCTTGAAGCGCTTCACGTGAATTGCCACCAGTTTTTTTCCTAAAAAGATGTTGTCCATAGAGATGCGGTCGCCGGAGAACCGGCACAAGAGCGAAAGTTACTGAGCATTAGACTTCAAACCGCCTTTGCGTTACCACCGGATGTCCGAACGCGACTTCTTTCTTCACGTAGGCGAGGTCGTGCGTCGTCATAATCTTCGCGAGCTCAGAAAACGTGGTCTTGGGCTTCCACTTCAGAAGTTTTTTCGCTTTCGACGCGTCACCCTGTAGCAAATCAACCTCGTTCGGACGGAAGTAAATGGGGTCTATCACTATCACCGTCTTGCCTGTCTTTTTATCGATACCTTTTTCCGCAAGCCCCTTTCCTTTCCAGACAATCTCCATTCCGAGATTCTTCCCCACTTCTTCGACCCACTCGCGGACCGAACGGGTTTCTCCGG
The DNA here is from genome assembly GCA_009694955.1 of Candidatus Tayloriibacteriota bacterium. Classification (GTDB taxonomy): domain Bacteria; phylum Patescibacteriota; class Minisyncoccia; order Phycocordibacterales; family UBA10002; genus UBA10002. The sequence goes on from SIBZ01000002.1 coordinate 28,423, forward strand.
TTGCAATCACGAAATCGTCCGCCTCTTTGTATTGGACAATCTTCCAGATGGCTTCCACGTAGTCTTGGGAAAATCCCCAGTCGCGTTTCGCGTCCAGATTTCCGAGCGAGAGGACATCCTGCAGGCCGAGCGAAATCCGAGACAGCCCGACCGTTACCTTGCGCGTGACGAAGTTGAGACCGCGCCGGGGAGATTCGTGATTGAAAAGAATGCCGTTCGAAGCGAAAATGTCGTACGCGGTGCGGTACATGCGCGTGACGTAATACGCGAATACTTTTGAAAGGCCGTACGGGGATTGTGGATTAAACGGAGTTTTTTCCGATTGCGGAATCTCCAAGACTTTCCCGAACATTTCGGACGAACTCGCCTGATAGAATTTCACCGGCATTTCCAGATTACGGATGGTCTCGAGAATCCGGAGCGGGCCGAGCGCGTTCGTGTTTACGGTGAATTCCGGCACGTCGAAACTCACGCCGACATGGCTCTGCGCGCCGAGATTGTAAAACTCATCGGGTTCGATTTTCTTGATAATTCGGAGGAGGTTGGAGCTGTCGGAAAGGTCGGCATAGGCCATATTAAACCCTTTCCGCCCGTACAGATGGTCAATACGCTCGGTATTGGGCACACTTGCCCGACGTTGGAGGCCATAGACTTCATAGCCCTTTTCCAAAAGGAGCTCCGCGAGATAGGAGCCGTCCTGACCGGTAATGCCCGAGATAATCGCTTTTTTTGCCATAGTATATATGTAACCTGCGCGAAGATTAAAAAATGACGGAGAAGAGCTCTAAGAAAACATCGAACCTAAGGAACGGGCATCCTCATCGGTGAGATTCCACCCGAGTGCGCCGATGTTTTCCCTGAGGTGTTCTTTACTCCCGGCTTTCGGAATGGCACTGATGCCCTGCCTCACTATCCAATTGAGGGCAAGCTCGGCGGGTGTCTTTTTGTATCTTTGGGCAAGAGTGGCCAGTGCCTCGGATATGGTACCAAGAAGCGCGCCTTTTGCGAATGGTCGGTGCGCGATAACGTGTATGCCGTGCTTTTGGCAGAACGGGAGCATCTCGTGCTCCGCACTCCGCGACGCAAGGCTGTATTCAAGTTCGTGCACGGCAAGAGGCGTGTTCACGAGATTGGCTTGTGCCTCTTCGAGAAGCGGAAGAGAAAAATTACTCACGCCGATAGCGCGGACAAGCTTTCGTTCCACCAGCACTTCAAGGGCGCGCATTGTTTCCCGAAGCGGTATCGCTTCGTTCGGCCAATGGATGAGATACAGGTCGATATACGGTGTACCGAGACGTCGGAGACTTCCCTCCGCCGCTGTAAGCACATCATCGAACCGCAGATGGTCCTTCCATACTTTTGAAATGACCGTAAGTGCATCACGTTTCCTCCCTCTAAGCGCTCTACCGACAAGTTCCTCGGTGAGTCCTTCTCCGTACAGTTCGGCGACATCAACCAGACGAAAGCCTAGGTCAAAACCGTACGAAAGAAGCTCGACTGATTCGTCCGCGTTGCCTTCGTCCCGTGTATATTTCCCTCCCATACCCCACGTTCCCATACCGAGGAGCGGGAAAGGTTTCCCAGATGTGTTGTCGTTCATTCGATTCGGATTTTTGGAAACGGAATAATGAACGCGCCCCGATACTCCTTCGCACGCAGTTTCGGTATGAGCTCTTCTGAAAGGTTCCACGAAAGCATCAGCGCGTACTGCGGTTGCTCACTAAAGAGTATGCTCTCGTTTTTGACCGGAATATGGCTCCCGGGAGCATAGAGGCCGATTTTGTACTCGCTTTTCTCGAGCAAAGCTTCAACCGTTTGCGCCGTTATGCCGCACGAGTTGAGAAGTGTATTCCCTTTTGCCGGAGCCCCGATACCGACAATGCGCGCACCTGAGTGCCGGAGTTTCAAGAGGAGAGACTGCAGTTCTTTCATATGCGCGTGCGCCCTCTCCCCGAAGTCCGTATATGTTTTCAGGTCCTCGAGCCCGGCTTTCTTTTCCTCGGCCACAAGATTCGCGACCGATGCGCTCACAAGATGTGCTCCTTTGTGTCCGACAGACACTCTGATGGAACCGCTATGGCTCGGTATCCGCCGGACATCGAATATTTCGAATCCAAAATCGGAGAAGAGACGGAGCATCGGCCGGAGCGAATAATACCGGAGATGTTCGTGATACACGGCATCATACCCTCCTGTCGTAATCATATCGAGAAGATATCCCGACTCCGACACGAACACACCATCAGGAGAAAGCAGTGCTTGTATTCCGCGCATAAACGATTCGAGGTCGGGGACATGCGCGAACACATTTGTCGCGGTAATAATCCGCGCGTGCCCGTATGTCTTCAACACAGACAGAGCGGTTGTCTCGTTAAAAAACTCACGAAGTGTGGGAACACCTTCTTTTTTTGCAACCTCAGCCACACTCGACGGGTCTATCCCGAGCACTTTCGACCCGAACTTCCCATAGTTTTTGAGAAGCGTCCCGTCGTTGGAGCCAATATCGACGACGAAGTCGGTGCTCCCCAGTGCAAAACGGGTCCCCAGCTCTTCCACGAGTGCCGTAAAGTTCTCCCGGAGACTGTTGTTCATTCCGGTCGTGTAGACATACTCGGTAAAGAGTTCACGCGGGTCAACGGTAAAGCCAAGCTGTACCAAACCGCATTCCTCGCACAAACACAGAGCGAGCGGGTAGCTCGCTTCCGCTTTACCCGCGTCCTCTTCCCGCACAAACGCGTCGCTCGGTGACTGTGTGCCGAGGTCCAAAAACTTTTCGAGCCTTCGACTTTTACATATATAACAGGATGTATGCTGCATACCTTCTCGCGCTACTGCAATTTATAGACGGCGACTATCGGCCCTGTGTGCTTCATCCTAAGAAGGTTTGAAATCGGTTTGCGGAGATTTTCGATATCTGCACTATACGTTCCCTCGGTTGCGTTTGCTGGAAACAGAGCGAACAATTTCTCGGGAGTGACGCCGAACTCTTTCGCTTCCTCGAGTATGTTCTTGTAATCGTCCTCCGTATGCCAGGTAAGAACGGCATACGCGAATTGATGCCGGTCGATTTCCGCAGGCACGCCGTTTGGGTATAACGGCTGGAAGACAAAATAGTTCGGCGACGGGAACGCGCCGTCCGGAAGACCGAGGAGATACTCCTGCCGTTTCTGCAGAAAAGAAGGGTTAAGCCGTTTGGTAAGTTCGATGGACGCGCGGTTTTCGTTAATCGTAAGATACGCGTCAAAATCCAGTATCTTTGTTCCTGCCGGAACGGTCGTGTACAGCCACCGGAGGAACTGTTGCTGGGTCGTCTCCTGCATCAGCCGGTAATCAAACATAACGGGGAGATACAGGGAAACAAGCGTGAAGGCAAGCACAAGTACGATTTTCACGCTCTTCGCGCGCATCGTGAGTCTTTCTCTCCACAAAGACACGAGACCGTACGCGGCGATACCGGCGAGAAACGGAACGACAGGCGCGATGTAGTGCGGTTGGGCGCGCATACTTCCAAGAAACGGGCCGATGACGAGGTAATACCCGACGACAAATGACGAGAGGAGGTAGAACACCTCTCTGTTTTTCTTAAAGAGCCGGTACGCGCCTATAAGTGAGAGGAAGATGAGCAACGGAGCGTACTCAAAGAGCACCCCCGCGTAAAAGAAGGAGCCTTGCAAGAAATTCGCGTCCGGGTCCGCCGTACGGCCGGCGGTACCCAGCGCCGCATCCGCGGATTGATTGAAGTAATTCTGGAATCCGAAAGGGTTCAGATAATACGTGAGTGCAACACCGAGGACGAAAGTTATGTTGCATACCCAAAAGTGTTTATGCAGAACAAACGTCTCGAGTAAATTCTTTCCTTTGTGCCGATAATACTGGGCGACGAGAAACGGAAGATAGACGAGTACGCCGACGACGTGCGTGGCAAACGCGACGGAGGTGAGAAGGCCGATGAGTACGTAATCGCGCAAACGGACCGTCGGCGCGCGGTAGAACCTCACGATGCAGTAGAGAGCGAGCAGGATGGTGAACATCTGCGGTATCCACACCTTGCCGAAGTGCGAAAGAAACACGAACCACGCGTCGGTCGCGAGAAGAAATACGGCGGTCAGCGCCACGGGAGCGTCGTCGAACAATTTCCGGCAGATTTTATACAGCAGATACAGGCACGCGACTCCGAGCGCGACGGAAATAAAGCGCGCGAACGGTAAAAGCCGGCCATATTCGAGCGTGCCGAATTGTACAAGCAGAGCAACGCTTCCGAACAGCCCCGAAAGCCTGAGAAAGAGGAGGAGTCCAGCAAAAAACGGCAGATAGAGATACGCACCCGCCGGCATATGGTAGTTGGTCGGATAGTCGGGACGGAGCGACGGCTCGGCCATCATCTTTAGGCTCGACGCCATAAGCACTGTTTCGTCCCCGATGGTGGTCGTGAGCGGATAATTGTAAAACATCCCGACCGTCGCGAGTACGACAAAGATTCCGAGCAGTATCGGGAGTATGTAGGACTGTTTCAATGCGCCGTGTGTTGTAAGAATGCTCATAGTGACGTCTCTCGTTGCTCTTCTGAAATTTCGCGCAGAGCTGAAGCTTTGGTTGTTTTGCGTATCAAGAAAAGATTTCTCCCATAGATAAGCAGTCCCAAACCTTGTCCCACAATGAACACCGGGTCGCCTATGTGCCATGCATACACGAACAGAATGGCTCCGCCGACAATGCTAAAATACCAGAATGCGATGGGGACAACGCTTTCGCCTTTCCGTTCAGACACTATCCACTGAATCACGAACCGCATGAAAAAACCGGCTTGCCCGAGAAAGCCGACCACAACCCACCACGTAACACCAATCCCTAAAAATGTCATAGTATCTACAATGTAAACGTCCGGGTAATACGCGTCTGTCCGTCCTCCTCGTCTACCTGTATGCGCGGAAGCAGTGTGTTTCCAATACTATCATGAACACTATAATACCGCGCACTCGGTATAAAGTTATATGATGCGTCGGTTCCGTACCGCACCGGCATGCTCGGATTTTCTTTTTTGAACCGGTCGATGACGATGATGCGCTCCGCCTCAAGAATAATGTCGCGCTCAAAAAAGCGGTCCGACACCACAGAGGTACTGACCATTTTTTTCCGCAACAGCCGTTTTACCCACGTGCCGGTCGTTTCAAACCGGCCAAGCGTCAGCTGAAAAATACGAAATGCCGAAAGGAGGAGCGGGCGCATCATTGGTTCGCGGATTGGTTTGAAATACCCTTTCACATGGAGCTTTCCTTCCGCATACGACACGCGGGAGCGCCGGTCGAGCGACTGCGTCGTACACGGTTTGCCCGAAAACACGGTCTCGATGCCGGAATCGGTGTACCGTCCCGCCAAAGTAGTGATAACAAAACTTCCTCCCTTGTACATATTCGCGATAATCTGCCGTCGTGGTGAACGCTCTGTATAGATGCCGGATTCACTCAAAAAGAGAGGCGGTTCTGCGAGCACCGCAGACGAAGTCTCGGCGTGTTGTTTCGCTTCGCCCGCGAGCAAACCCGCCTCCAGCCAATTAGAGAGGAGGAAGCACACATACCGGTCATCGAGATTGGACGGCTGTAACCCTTTCCCCTCTTTCAAAGCGCGGTGCGCGTGCAGAAGTAACTCCTTGGCAACAACGTCGCGGGACGCGAGCCGCGCGACGCCGGACGGGATGAGGTATTCGGTATTGCGCGACATAAAAGTCCCTCCGAACGTACCGTCCATATGCGCGCATAACCTTAGAAACTTCGTCGATGTCCGCAGTGCCTGAAATATCCGCTCGTCCTTGCTCCATACGGCGTACAGCGAAAGATAGTCCACCGTCAAGGAGAGATACCCCGCATCGGGACCTCCATACTCCGGCCACCACCCTTCTTTCGATTGCGCGGTAAGGAGATGCTGTGCATGTTGCTTCGCCGCTTTCTCGAACGAGGCGTCTTTTGTCGCGCGGTACACGGCGTACAGCGCGCAGACTCCGCCGGCAAGCTGGTTATATGCCGTTGTCTCGGTATGCCTCGCGAGCCACTTCCCCGCTTTTGTAAGTGCCATACACACCTTTTCTCTTGGAAGACTTGCGTCTTCGGGGAGTATCAAGATTGTCTTGGCAAGCGCCACCGTGACAAAAGCCGTGCACACAAATGAGTGTTCGAACGGATACCATTCGTCGAACGAACCATCCGAGCGTTGCAGAGACACTGCGAACAGGAGCGCGGCATTAATCCACTCAAGGACGCGCTTGTCGCCCGCGTAGCTGTTTCCCGGAAACGGATGCGCGTAGAGGAGCGCGAGCGCGAACACCGCCTCTTGGTGACGGGCACAGCTGAAATCACGCGAACGATGCAACCAGTACGCGCGGTCAAACGAACCGTACGTCGATGATGACGGATTCCGATTAAGCTGTCCGAGCAGTCTCGGGACCTCATGAAGCGCACGCTGTAAAAAGAGAGTATCCACGAAATGTTATTTCCTACTTACGGCACCTGATAGTGATAACCGAACCGAACATTCCGCACGTCATGAGCCCTTGAACACCAAGGATCCACTTCAGAAACTTCAGGATAACACTTTTTGGCACTTCACGGTGCAGATACGTGGTACCGCCACTACGGATATACTGAAGCATCATTTCATACAACGTCTCGATAAAAGCTGGAACGGCAAAGTATCCGGACCAGGTACTATCGGTAAACCCCGCGTCGCGCAGTTCCCGGAGAATATGCCTCCTGGAAATCGGACGGTACGGACCGAAAAAGTTATAGATTCCGGTATGCCGGATATCTTTCCCGAAACAGAGCTTCACTGCACCGAAAAAGACGTACCAAAACAGATGCGACTTCCTGGCTACGATGATGTAGTCGCCTCCTGCATCAAGCGTCGCGTATACCTTCGAAAAAAGTGGGCGGATTGCCTCGTGCGGAAGACGCTCGAGTTTGTAAATCGTGGTGATTGTCGATACCGGCTTTCGTACAATCCGCTCAGCCTTCTCGTCGTACACTTGGTATGACACGGGAGCAGCGCGCTTGCACTTTTGCTCGATGGAAGCTTTCGTGTACGCCGATACCTCCGCCGAGAGGTCCACCGCGGTCATATCGCCCTCCGGAAAATAGGTAACATAACTGCCGTCATACGAAAAGAGGTCCACGACGGGTGTCCGTATGGATTGCAGTTCTTTTTTGACGACTTCCCGCTCGAACATACTCGCGCTGTCCATTTCTTTTCCCAATGTCGTCTTACGGCAGTAGTACCGTTGGTGCATCCGCAAACTGTCGAGCGTCCAGTCGTCCGGATTGTAGGAAAACGGAGGCACTGTCCGCACCTCGGCGCGAAATGAACCGATATGGAGCATTTCCGAAACAGGACGGCGCACGATGGCAGGCTGTGTGTCTGCCTTTTCATCGGGATACCCGAGCGTCACAAAACAGCAAATGGTTTCCGACGCGGGGATATGCAATATCTTTTTGACCTTTTCGTCCGACCCGTAGCTGTTCATGGGAGATGCATGCACTCCAAAGTAGGTAGCCGCGAGCATAAGGTGTCCGAGCATCAGACTGCCTCCTTGTATCGCCTCCTTGTAGTTCCAGCCGTCATAGGTAATCACGAGAAGCGCCGGAGCCCGCCTCACGAGCGTATTGCAGGCGGCTTCTTTGATTAACCTCTCCTTTGTTTTTGCGTCATCAACAAAGATAAAATTCTGCAATTGCTGATTGCAGTTTGTGGGGGCATATGACGCAACCTCGATAATACTCTTCACCAGGTCGAGTGGAACCGGCTTGGCGGAAAACGACCTAATCGTCTTACGCTCCTTCACAATGTCAAGAAAGTCCTTCATGTGCAAAATGCTCCTTTATCGCGACAATCTTTTTTTCCGTACTGCCGTTCCTGATGACAAGCTCGCCGATAAAACCGATAGAGAAGGACTGGAAACCGAGGAGAACAAGCAAGGTGCCAAGCATAAGGAGTGGCCGGTTGCCGATAAGCTCGCCGGCGAACAGTTTCGCGTACAAAAGATACGAGAGAATACCCATGCCGACGGTAAACACGAAGGTGCCCAAAAATCCGAACAGATACATCGGACGGTCGGTGAAGTTCCGGAGAAAAATCAGCGTAATGAAATCGAAGGCGCTGTTGAAGAAGCGGACAAAGCCGTATTTGGAAACTCCGTGCCGGCGGGGGCGGTGTTCCACCACTATCTCACCGATGCGGTACCCCATCCCTGAAACCAGCGCCGGGATATAGCGGTGCATATCTCCGAAGAGCTCGATACTTTGGGCAACATGTTTCTTGTAGATTTTGAAACAGCAGTTCATATCATGCACCGATGTTCTGGTGAAGAATTGCGTGAGGGCGTTCGCGATTTTTGACGGCAGTCTTTTGACTATCGGGTCGTGCCGGCGTTTTCTCCATCCACAGACAAGGTCCATATCGCTTTCCTCCATCTGCGCAATGAACGACGGAATTTCTTTCGGATTATCCTGAAGGTCGCCGTCCATCGTGACGATATAGCGTCCCCGAGCCTCTCTGAAACCGAATTGAAGCGCCTGAGCCTTTCCAAAATTTCGGGTGAACGAAAAGACGCGGACAGGATTCAGCGTGCGTAGTTGTCTTAAGGTTCCATCCGTCGAACCGTCATCGACAAAAATAATTTCGTACGGCTTATGGAGTGACTGCAGTACTGTCAGAAGTTCCTGGTGCAGTTCCCGCACTGACCCCTCTTCGTTGTACACGGGGATAACGACGGAAAGAAATAGCTCTTTTGTGTCAGGCATAGGTCTATTATTTTGCCACATATCGTTGATTTATGCAAGGGGTTCTTCTCATTTAGAAGGCGCAGAGGCTCTTCCCTGCCGAGGTAAAGACTTTCGTGAGCCCTGGAATCCGCAAAAGCACCTCTCCGTCAAGTGAACTGTCGGAAAGGATAAAATCCAATCTGTACTTCTGTAACTCCGTCCTGAACTCTTTTGTCAGAAACGCTCGGTACCTTTCGGGAAACGCAGAAAGACGCTCCTCAAGCACCGGGTCGGAGAAATCGGGAAAATCCTTCACCCCGAACAGTCCTTGCCAGTTTGAGAAGAGATACCCAGATGCCTCGCTTCTATGAGCGCGTATATACTCGTCAATGTCCACGGGGAGTATTCCTCTGAGACGGAGGAGTGCGAGATATCCGTCTTCTCCCCTTGTATCCGGTATAAGCGAGTTCATTTCCGTCGACACATACCGGTTGCAGTGCGTAAATGCGGGGATAAGCGTGTTCAGTTCCGACATCTCCGCATCGGTTTCATTCACAAAGACAACGCACTCTTTTTCCCGCGTGTTCAGAAAATCGAACAACGCCTTATACACCTGCATCCTTGCGTAGTACGGTACGGCGGCGGTATATGCTTGCACCTGCGTATACACGCCCAGACAGACCGACAACAAAATTACGCCGGAAACGAACATGTTTGAGAGATACCTCTGCATAGGTCGTATGCAGTTGTAAATAGAAACCATCAACACGAGCATCGCGAGCGGAATGGTGTACTGCACAAAGTGGTACGGCCATATCGTTTCTCCCGTGAGTATTTGCTGGCTGTATGTCCATATCCCTCCCAAGAGGAGCGAGAGGTTGAAGCAGTGCCACGTCTCCACGCTCCACTCGATTCCCCTTCTTTTTTTCCAAAGAAAATCAAATGCGAGTATGACGGCAAAGAAGAACAGTGTGGCAAGGAGAAACTTGTTCCAGAGCGGGTAGTGCGTCAGAAATAACCCGCTGCGCAAAACGGAAGACGCGTACCAGGGGCTGTGCGTCGCCTGCCATGCGCCATACCAATACGGTGACGCGAGCAGGATTCCGAACGGGATGACGAGCGTAAGGTTCCCCGCAGTCGCGTACTTTTTGCGCGCAACGAGAATCAGGATAAGCAGGACAAGTACCGAGAATGCCGTACCCCAGCTGAAGAAATAACTCCCGAACATAAGCGCGAGAAACACCGACGCCGTCACGATAGCCGTTTTACGTCGGATGGTGTTCTGCACAATCGCCAAGACGGAAAGAAGAAACGAAAATAAAAAGAGGGCGCCGAGAATCGGATTGACCGGACGCGCCCAGAGCAGAAATGAATTCGGTACGCCGGAACCGGACACATACGAAAGCATTGTGCGGTAGTCAACGAGGTCATACCCCAGCGTAACGAGAAGACCGCAGGCAATCGCCATCGCTTCCCGTGACCTCCCTTCCCCTTGTGCGAGCCGGAAGGCAAGCGCGTACACCAGGAGGAATAGTATCGGGGGAAAGAAGAATTTACTCACCACGAGCACGGTCGCGGGAGAGATACCGAAGAGTATCGCCGGAAGCGCGTAGACCCATTCTCCCGTGGACGGAGAGAGCGGGACTCCTTCTTTGTACTCAAAGAAAAACGGAGAGCTCACCGCGCCGTGACCGTCGACGATTTCCTGAATTCTCCCGAGATACGACCCTTCATTCGGTGTTTGAAGGAGAGGTATACCGCGATATGAGCTGAAATCGCCGAAAATGAAAAAGATGTTCGGCAAGCCATAGAGGAGTCCTACGCCGATTGCGACGGCGACAGCAAGACGCTTTAGCCGTACGAGAGAAGAAAGACGCTGAAAAGGGGAAATCATAACGGGCGCAGTTTTCCGACGAACTATTTAGTGCCGATAAAGTAGTAGAGGTGCGCGATAACGGGGGACGAAGCGTAATGCTTCAGAAAGTGGTCCAAGAGGTTGACCGGAGCGAACAGTACCATAAAAAAGACGACGAGAATTTGGTAGAGCGAATTGCTGTTGAAGGAGAAGAGCGTCGCGAGCCATTCGCGGAGGATATAGGTGAGCGCGTTTGTCGGCCCGACGGCAATACCGAGTTCCTGCTCCTTGAACTCTTTCAGAAGTTCTCTCATCCCCGACGTTGTCCACCGGTAGTAATCGCCCGGTGACGAGTGATACCCGATGATGAAAGGAACCACGATATAGAGAAGCCCGCCCGGTTTTAAGATTCTCCGCATTTCCGCGACCGCTCGTATCGGGTCTTTGACGTGTTCCAACACCGACTCCGAGATAACCGCGTCAACCGAACTATCTTTAAACGGCAATGTGTGGATATCGGCGGTTATTCGCACTCCCGGGTATGGGTCTATATCGACATTGATGATATCCTCGCGGATAATTTCTGCGCCGGAACCGATATTGACGATAACCGAACCCTTCGGGAGCGAACTGATGCACTGTTTCGCCGACTTCCCCACATAGGTTCCGAGCGTATGGTTGAGCACGGTAAACAGTTTCGGATATTTCTTCACCCAAAGCTTAAGCCGAAAGACGATACCGTCCGGACGCTCGGAATGCAGGGAGGAAGACGGCTCGATAACAAAGAGACAGCTGTCTGTGGCACGGTACGCGCGGTTGCATCGGGAACAGCTGTAACCATCTGTTGCTTTCGTAAGGTTACCCGAACAGGAAACACAGCGGAGCGTATGAAGTATGTGTGCTACTGATTGCATATTCCGTTAAAAATCAATTATATGCGTACGGGCCCCCTTCCTATCTACCGAGAAAGAAATTTCTTTGAGCGCGGACGGAGCGAGCGCCTTCCGCACCGAGTCGGCGGAAGCACTTGTCGGGCAATAAAACATAAAGTAGCCTCCTCCTCCCGCGCCGATAATTTTCCCTCCGAGCGCTCCGGCTTTTTTTGCGGTATCGTACATCTGATTGAGTCCATCGTTACTCATGGTTGCCGACATCCCCCGCTTCAAGCGCCAATGCGTATCCAAAAGCCTGCCGAACGAATCGAGGTCGCCGTCGAGAAAGGAACGGTAAATGTCGAGGCCGATTTCTTTTATTTTGTGCTTCAGCTCTTTCGTTTCCGGTGTGTTTTGTTTGGTAAGCAACGGTTCGCTGTCGCGCCGGATACCGGTGTAAAAAAGCAGGGTGTTTTTCTCGAATGAAGACACAACATCGGGAGGAATCTCGGGCTTCTCTACTCTCACCGTGCCGTCCTTGTCGATACGCAACACCACAAACCCTCCAAGCGCGCAGACGTAGGGGTCTTGTTTTCCGTCGGGTAAGCCGAGATTCTGCGTCAGCCGGAACGAGTCCTCGGCCGCCTGTAAATTACTCATCTCTTTTCCTTTGAATAACGAGAGCCCCTTGAGAAGCCCAACGGAACACGCGCCCGATGAACCAAGTCCTGTTCCGGAGGGAGTGTCCGCGTTGAGTGAAATGAGCACTTTGTCGCTCACCTTTGTCATCTTGAGCGCCTCCCTACCGATGGTATGCTTGATATGTTCCACTTTGGATTCGAACTCATACTGCAGATAGTGCATATGGATACAGTCGTCCACCACCGGCTCTTTAATGAGAATATCCATATATAAATCTATCGCCACGGCGAAGATAAACCCTCCGTGCTCTGCGTAGTACGATGGCAGGTCGGTCGAACCTCCGCCAAGCGGTAACCGGAATGGCACCCTGCTTAAAATAATCCTTCGTTTCATAGTGTTGCTCGTTTCTTCTCAAGTGCCCGCACCTCGGCGAGGAGTTTTTTTGCCGTCGTCACGGAAGTAATAATCTTACCACTTAAAATGGACCAGCACCCATACCCGTGGTATGTGCACTCGGTCGGTCGGGCGTCAGCTTCGTTCGACGCCACATCAATGGGAAGCACGATGAACATCGACGCGACGTACTGCGCCTTCGCAAGTACGGGAAACCATCGCTCGCACCGCGCGAACATCTCTTTCCACCGCGATACGGGATGCTTCCAGTTACGGGCGGAAGCGCTTCTTACGCGCGAGGTCTTCTTGTGGATGGAAAGTGGGACGTCTCCGAGCGTATATAAGTCGCGCTTCCCCGGGATGGGCACGAGCGTCGCGAAAGGGCCGTCCATAATGGTAACCGCGACACGTGGCTTTGTCCGGATACGGACGATAACGAGCTCCTTGAAACGAAATTCCAACCGGCGCAACGGAAAATGAAGCCACCGGCAAAAATCGTTATACTGGCTGTATGTGGCATTAATGACGTACTCAAAAGCGTACTCTTTCTTCCGCCCCGACTGGAGGACGGTCAGCACTTTTTCTCCCTGTGGGCCAATTCGCGCGCCGGTAACTTCGTGTTTGAGTTTGAGAGTAACGCGTTCCTTCTTAAGCCGATGCCTGATGAGACGTTTCAGTCTGCTGTAATCATAGGTTGCCTCAGAAGTTTTCACGGAAAGGTCGACGGTTGACGCATCCAAAAATTCCGCGTCTGGGTACTCTCGTACGTACGGAAGTCCCATCCTGTCGCAGGTCTTCAGGAACGCTTCCGCGGTTACCCGGGACCCTTCGGCATTGATGCAATAGTAGCTCGGGAATTCCGAGGATATGGCGGAACCGTAGAATCGTTTGAAGTCGGGAGCGGCTTCCTTAATTTCCCGTATTGTCTCGGTACTGCGCGGATAGTGATACCCCCCGTGATGCCGGTATTGATTCGCGTATGTCGCTCCGCCCAGAATATCGTCGCCCTGTTCAAAAAGCGTGACATCGAAATGCTTTCCGAGCATGAGCGCAGCGGTCGCGCCGAAAATCCCTCCACCGATAATACCTATCCGCGCAGGCTTTTGTTGTGCTGTTGCTGTGCGTGCCGCTGTCATACTCACTTATTTTCGCGTATATGCCGGACCATATAAGGAGAGCGGTGTATCATAACATAATAGACCCGGAGCAGTACCTCGGCCAAAAGTCCCATCATAAAGAGAAGAATACCGAGAATCATAAACATCGTCCCGATAACGGGAAGTGGTGTTTCGCTGAGGTTCGCAACGTGCATAAAACGGAGCACCACCGAAGAGACGAAAACAAGGAGTGAAAACCCGACAAAGGCGACGCCCCAGCCTCCAAAAAAACGCAACGGTTTTTGAAAGTATTTGACGAAAAAAGCGATACTGAGGAGGTCGAATCCACCCTTAATCATATTGGCGATTCGTATCTTCGACATACCGGCCTGCCGGACATAATGCTGAATGGGAATCTCTTTGATACGCGCGCCTTTTTCTTTCGCGACAGCAGGGAGAAACACCTGCGCGTCGCCCCACAAACGGAAGTCTTTTATGAATTTACTGCGGTATATCTTGAGACCGCTCCCGAAATCGTGCACGTCGACGCCCAAAACGGCGCGTGAGACACTATTGGCAAAATACGAAAACACGACGCGCGTCCAGTGATCGTGCCGTACTTGGCGCCATCCGATAATCACGTCAACGTCTTCCGAAAGCTCCGAAAGAAGTCTTGGGATATCCGCGGGGTCGTGTTGCAGGTCCGCGTCAAGGAGGACAAGGATATCTCCCTTTGCTTCCTGTATGCCGACGTCGAGCGCGGGCGTCTCGCCGTAATTTCTTTGGAGTGAAATCACTTTGACCGGACAAAGGCCTTCCGTTTCTTTTTCCGTTTCGTCGGTCGAGCCGTCATTCACGAAGATGATTTCATAGGCGTGAGTGGTCTTTGCCATCGCCATGACGATACGCCGGTGCAATTCGCGCACCATCCGTGCTTCGTTGTACATGGGGACGACAATGGAAATCATAGTTCAAAATCTTTTATACTCTTCACGACGTATGCGAGCTCTTCGTCGAGGAGCTCCGGGCAGAGCGGTAAAGAAAGAATCTCTGTCGCAAGCATTTCGGTGACCGGTACCGACCCTTTCGCGTAGCCGAGCTCTGTATATATCGGTTGCATATGAATCGGCACCGGATAGTGTATCCCCGTACTGACCCCTTTTTCTTTGAGAAAGGCTTGGAGTGCGTCTCGTTTTTTACTCCGGATGACAAACAGATGGCACGCCGACTCCGCTCCAGAAATGACGTCCAAAACCTTAACCGAACTGCCTGAAAGAAGCGCGGTATACCGGACAGTGAGTTCCCTTCTCTTTTCAATCCAAGACGGAAGGTGGCGCAATTTAACGCGGAGAATCGCCGCCTGTATGGTATCCAACCGCGAATTCACCCCCCATGTTATGTAGTGGTCCCGCTGTTTACTACCATACGTTCGGTACATCCGAACCTTTTCCGCAAGTTTCGGGTCGTCCGTCACAACCGCTCCGCCGTCGCCGTATCCTCCCAAATTCTTACTCGGGAAAAAGCTGAATGCGGCGATGTCGCCGAGTGTCCCCGCACTCTTCCCGTGATAGCGGGCGCCGTGTGCCTGGCAGGCGTCTTCCACAATTCGCAGGTTGTGTTTTTTGGCAATGGCAATGATTGGGTGCATATCGGCGGGTTGTCCGTACAGATGGACGAGAACAATCGCTTTGGTACGGAAAGTGATTTTTTCTTCGAGCTTCTTCGCGTCCAGGTTGCATGTCCGCTCATCCACGTCGACAAAGACGGGCACCGCGCCGAGCATTGAAATCGTTGTCGCGGTAGACACGAACGAATTGGCAACCGTGATGACCTCATCGTCTTTCGAAATGCCGAGCGCTTTCAAAGATAGGAGAAGCGCGTCCGTACCGGACGCGACTCCGACGCACTGCTTCGCTCCGCAAAAGGTTGCGAACTCTTCTTCGAACAGTTTGACCTCCTCGCCAAGCACATACGTCCCGCTTGCAAGCACGCGCAAAACAGCCTGGTCAATCTCATTCCGGTACCGCTCATAGCTTCTTTTCAGATGTACCAGTTCAATGTTCATACAATAGCCCTCCAGCCCGCGAACGATATGCGCTGTCCGATTACTTTGTCTGCTCAATCGACTCCCACTTCCCTTTTTGCTTCAGGAACAGAGGGTGACTAACGATTAAGTGCCATATAACGGCTTGGAAACTTTCCGTATGCGGAGTCACGGTATCGGCATTCACCGTGGGCACCACCACACAAGCATCCGCCACCTGCTTCGTATATCCCCCGTCGCGCCCGACGATGCCGAGCACCTTCGCCCCGACGCTCTTCGCGTATTTGACTCCCGAGACGATATTGATGCTTATCTTCTTTTCGGCATTTCCCCCTCCGACCGAGAACACCAGCACGGCATCTTGTGCGGACAGAAAACTGCCTTTCAGCCATTCGGTCATGACCTCCTCCCATCCGTCATCGTTTACCCGCGCCGAAAATTCCGAGATATTGTCCATCGGCGTATACGCTTCAATCCCCGCGATTTTCCGGAAGTCGTTCACGGCATGACTCGCGTGCCCCGCACCGCCACCAACGCCGAGAATGAAAAGTCTTCCGCGCGCGTCCCGCACCGCTTTCAGAAGCTCAATCATCCGTTCAATGGAAGGACGGTCAAGTCCATCTACGACGCGTTTCGTCTCCGCAAGATATTGTTCTATATAAGGAAGATACATAGTGGTAAGTATCAATGCTCAAGTATCAATTTTCAAACGAAGACAAGAGAGACCTACTTGATAATTGACACTTGATAATTTCTTATAAACGGTAACCTGCTTGCTTGCCGTCTTCATAAAACATCTTCACGGTATCGAGTGAAAGTTTTCCGACATCGTAGCCCCACTTTTCCAATTTTTTCAGAATATCATTCGGCACGGTGATAATATGGCATCCTACTTTCTCCGCCTGCGCGATATTGTGCACTTCGCGCGTACTCGCCCAGAGAAGCTCTGCTTTTTTATTTTTCGCGAGGAGCGCCTTCGCTTTTTTCATAAGCGGAACAGGGTCCCTCCCCGTGTCTGCAACTCGCCCCGCAAACACTGAGACAATGGATGCGGTCTTCGGCGAGAGTGCTTTTGCTGTCGCCTGTACCTGCTGTAGCGTGAGAATCGCGGTTACATTTACTTTGATGCCACGTGATGCCAGTCGTTTGACAAGTGGAAGCGAAGATTCTCCTTTCGTATTCGTAATCGGAATCTTCACGTATACATGTTCTCCCCAAGAGGCGATAAGCTGTGCCTGCCGTTCCATCTCGGAGAAGTCGTCGGAGAACACTTCAAACGAAATCGATTTGTCCGGAATCGCCTCGACAATCTCTTTGGCGAACGCCTTGTAATCCGATACCCCGCCTTTGTGCATCAGCGTCGGGTTCGTGGTAAAACCTTTGATAAAAGGTTTTTTGGATAGCAGAAGCATTGAGGACTTTTCCGCCCCGTCCGCGAAGATGTGTATTTTCAACGAGTTAATCTGTGGTATGGCCATAGTTGCGCACGTATGATAACCGCAGACGCAGGGGAATCATTACGGGGAATGAGCGTCTGTATGCGTGAGATTGTATACTTTCCGGCCTAAATAAACAACAAAAATGGCCGTTGGGTTTCCAACGGCACAGTGTATCTCGGTGACCTCAGACAGCGTCAATCTGTTTGACTACCGAGACAAGTTCTCTCTCTTCTATCGTGCGCTGGAGACCGAGCCACTCGCTGAGTGAGTGACCTTTTGGGGATTTATGAATGGTTACCCGAGCATGGTTCACGAAGGTCTGAACTTGTAGCACATAGTGGACTTGAACTAGTTGTTGCGCTGGCAACTCCTCACAAAGCTCAGTAACTGACTTTCTCACGGGAAACCATGCTTCCACTAATCTCCACAAAAACGCCTTCAGTTTGCTTGTTGATACGGACGCGACGGTTGTTGCAATGCACCGACCTTGTGTGTCCAGAAACAGGAAGTCTTGCTGCATACCGTAATCCATGAATCCGCCTGTCCCTACCTCGAGCAGGAGTTTCCTGTCCACTCGCTCCACTGTCACAGAGACTTCTGACCTCTGTAGCGATATCCCGAACCTGGAGAGGTGCGGTTCGAGCCAGGGGAACTCTTTGTTGAATGCTTCATTCTTTGGTATCATTTTTCTCCTTATAGCGACTCCGCTGTATGTGCATCTTCAAGCATCCCGCCTGAAGAAGGCACGGGTTACATGACTAGACAACCCTCTCATCCCGAGAGCGGTTGTGGCCTCCTTTTATGAAAGAGCAACCATAATCATCTAAACATATCTGGAGCAATAAGTCAAGTATTCCGAACGGGTTTACGTAGTAGCACCTGAAAAAACACTTTTTTTAAAAGAGCCTCTAGGAACGGCTGGCGTGATGTCAGCGACCCTTTAGAAACACCTTCTCACCCTCGTGCGCGTGAAGGAGATGCGCGAAGATACCGGCAATGGTGGCGAGGTCTTTGATTTCCCCGCGAAGGATTTTCTGCACAACCTGTGCGGCGGTAAGTATGAGCGTCCCGACTCCCTGCTTTTCGTCCTGCCTGCCAAGCTGGGGAAGGGGTTTGCAATCAAAGGCGAGGAACAAGTGACACCGGTCGTCAATCCGGTCCGTTTCCGAATAAAAGCCGAATCGGTTAATCCTGACGAGACGTCCGGGGCGATAACCGGTTTCCTGCGCAAGCTCCATTTTGACAACCGCCTCCGCTTTTTTCTTGGTCTCATACACACCTCCTGCCGATTCGATACTCATACCCGCTATCGGCCGACATTGCTCTGTCAGCACGAATCGCCCGTCGGTGAGACGAGCCGTGACGGATACGTATCCATTCCCTTTCATCCGTAAGATGAGGAAATTCTTAATCGTCTTGCCGTTATCAAAATGGACGTTCACCCGATGGGCCGAGAGCCACTTATCGTCGTGCAATACAGCGACAGGCTTAACCGTTCGTTTGCGGGCAACCGCCGGCGGGGTTCTTTTGGACATCCGAGTATCATAAAGAAAAAGCGAGGTTTATTCAACCCCGCTCGTGTTGCACACTCGTGCGTTATACCGGAACAGTGGGAGACGGCGCACCGCTTTCCCAGCGCACTCCCGCGCTTGCCAAAAGACGAGCACTGACGTGTCCCGATTTGTTCATATACTCCCATCCCCAGTCGCGTAGTTCCACAATCCGCTCTGGTGGCACCACGGTGTTTTCCAACACGCAGTTCTTCCAGTTGAGCCGGTCAGTATCGAAGTCTCCAGCGAGATGCCCGTGCTCGAGCGCGTACTCGTAGAGCATACTGCCCGGGAACGGAATCGGTATAAGGGGGGTGCAGTTTTCCGCACCGGCCTCCACCAACCGTTTTCCGAGCTCGAAACTCTGCATCATCTCCTCTTCGGTCTCGTCGGGAAATCCGACCATCATATTGACCGGGCAGGCAATACCGACCGCAACGGTCTTGCGTACCAGCTCCTCGACATCAAGGGTCGCGTGAGTAAGCTTCCCTGTCGCGTACTTGTTGAGAATGCGCTGTGAAGCCGACTCGACCGGGAACTCGATATGGTCGAAACCCGCCTCAACCAAGAGTGTCAGAAACTCCTCGTCAATGACGAGCCCCTCGCCTTCGCGCTTCTGGAAATGCGGAAGATTGACCCCGTTCACATCCGCAAGCGTGAAGCCCATACCGCGGGCTCGCTTGAAGATATCGATGATGCGCTTCTTATGCACAAAGAGCGTGTCATCTTCGAGGTAGAGTTTCGTCGTCCCGAGGGACTTCAGCTGTGCAAGCTCGTCCATAACTCGCTCCACGGATTTGAAGCGGAGTGAACCGATACCTCCCCGCTCCTTCGCGTACTTTTTTTCGTGCGAGATATGACAGTAGAGGCAGGAAGCCCAGCATCCGCGCGAAGTCATCACTGGCCGATACCGTTCTCTCTTTGCGGAAAGGACGGCGTGGGGCGATGCAATCCGTTCGTAGTGAATGACGGGCAACTTTTCCCACGCGGGCATAGGTAATTCGTCGAGATATATGGAAACGTCGGAGGGAGTAACCGGCTCTGTGATGAAGTCACCTCCATCGCCGATACGAATGATGCCGGAGACCCCACAAAGGTTCCTTTTTTCTTCCCACTTTTTGACGAGATTCACGATGATGCGTTCACCTTCGGTGAGGCACACTGCGTCCACACAGCCACTTTTGAGGAAACGCTCGGAAATACTCCTCGCGTTCACTCCTCCCGCGATAACCAAGATGTCTTGCGACACTTCCTTCGCCAGACGAGCGACGTCGAGCGCCATTCTTGTTTGCGGGGTGAAGTTCGAGCTTATGCCGACCACCGAGTAGCCACCGTTCGCAATCACTTCCCGCAAACGTGCTTCACTCATCCCGATGCGGATAAGTCCGTTCTCCTGCATAACCGGTTTGAAAAATGTGTCTTCAAGCCGGTCCGCGTCCGTACCGACCGATGCATCGAGCACGTCAGTCTCGAAACCGGCTCGTTCAAGCGCGGAAGCGAGGTAGAGAGGTCCCAGTGACCCGTCGGGCCGGGGAGTCTCTACTCTCATCAGTTGATTTGGCGGATAAATTAACAGTACTTTGTTTTTTGCCACAGATACCCTTGGGTTGATGTGTTGTCCGATTATGAAAGTCTATTGATGGAAACGAACTATCGTTTCTCAAAGAACATTACATATTTCTATTGACTCTGTCAACGTCCGCGGGAGTCGAGAGGTACAGGTCCGGCTCGCCCATAACCGCGTAGACCGGAAATTTCTTAAGAAATTGATTTACCATCGACGTCAGGTACCACTCGCGTGTCCGTAGATGCCTTCTCGGCTTACACGCGAAAAGGCGCGCGGAGACGAGTATAACGCCTCCGTCAGAAAGGCACGGCGGTGTGCAACCGAAACGTTCTTCGCGGACACCTATAATTCTTCCGTGCGCGTCGAGACGGACTCTCCCGGTCGGAATGGAGTGCGTGAGGGGGTGGCACAGCCAGCTGTACCGATGAGAAAGGCAGTCGCGCATATTTTGAGAAGACGGAAGTTCATCGCCGTGAATGATAAAGAAACGCTCATCCGGATGTGTGAAAAAGTCGCGGGTGAGTAGCACCGCCCGCGCCGGCCCGTCAAAAACGGTTTGCGTGACGTAGTGGACGGCTCTTCCTGTATACCGAGTACCGAGGTGTTTCTTGATGGTATCGCCCCGATACCCAACCACGACGATAACGTCGGTCACTTCTTTTGGCAGACTGTCGAAAATATGGTCGAGAATCGGCTTCCCCCGCACGACAACGAGCGTCTTCGGGATGCTTGAGGTGAGCCGTCCCATCCTGCTCCCCTTTCCGGCAGCTAAAATAATCGCTTTCATGCCGGTCGTTTTCATGCCGATAACAATAGTCTATTTTATGGTGAGCGCAAGGCGATACGCGTTTGCGGATACAAAAAGCCACTTCCCCCGCGGAAGTGGCCGTGACGATAATGCGAGATTACTCCTCGAGAAACGCAAGGAGATTCTCCCAATCGATTTCCTTGTCCGTGTGCACAATGATAGAGGGGAGGTTCCCAAGATTTGTAGGCGCAGTACGTTCGCGTGCCCAGAATTCATTCCACCCATCCTTCAGGGCATCAATATCATGAGGTTCGCGCCGTGCTTGAATCCTCGCCTGGATGACCTCTTTCGGCGCGGTGGCAAAAACTACTTTAAGGTTTACCGAATCCCCAAAGCGCGCTTTGAGTGCCGGAGCCACCACATGCTCAACATACCCCCATTCAATTTCCTTGGTGTATCCGCCTTCAAGCAGAGCGTGCTTACCCTGCGCGAGAAGGTCCATACCGACCATGAGGAGACAGTGGAGGCTCTGAAGACAAACGCGCCTTGAGTAATGTTCCGACCTTCGTGTCCAGATTGTTCCGTTTTCCGGCAGGTAGGGAGCGAGCGTAACCCTCTCTTGATTCCTTCGTTCCCAAATAAAGGAGTTGATGATGGTGTCTCGGTTCAACACAACGGCATCTTGCGTTCTTTTCGCAATCCCGTGCAGTACCGTCGCCTTCCCGCTTGCCTGTACGCCCGCGCCCAAGATGAGCGTTGGCTTTTTGAGCGTTCTCACTGTGTTCCTTTCTGCGGCATAATGAGCCGCGCTTTCAGTTCTCTGGATGTAGTGATAACACTTCTATACCAATCCGTCAAGTATCTGGCCGAACCTCGGGTCGGTAAGCGAAGCAATCCGGTAATCGGCACCGAGTGAGGTGTTGTAGGATGTTGAGAGAAGAATACTCTTGCATCCGGCGGAAGTTGCCGCTCCGGTGTCGTACTCGGTATCTCCGAGCATACACGACTTCGAAAGGTCTATGTCCCATTTCTTCGCCGCTTGAAGCAACAGTCCGGGTTTGGGCTTTTTGCAGTCACACCCTTCTTCCCTGCCGTGGAAGCAGATAAAAATATCGTCAAACGGAAGCTTCGCAACCTCTGCTTGTATAGAGTCGAAATCTTCCTGTGTTATTTCTCCATAGTGAATATCCGGCTGATTGGTCGCGAGAATCGCAAGAAACCCGCGGTCACGCGCCGTTTGAATTGCCTCATTTGCTCCCGGTATAATACCGCTCTGCTCTCTAAACTCCGCGATGCTTTGCGGAGCCTCCATCCTCCCCTTTTTGCAAAGCATCTTCAGTATGACGCCGTCGCGGTCAAAAAATACCGCTTTTCTTTTGTTTGTCATCTCAGTTTGTTTTTATGTGTACACCTTCTGATAGTCCGTGCTCACGCAGATACGCTTCAACCTCCCGCCATTTCTCGATCGTATCGATTCCCTTTGAATAGTCGTCGCACTCATAGGCAAAAAAGGGTAACCCCTTGGATACAATATCGGGGAGAAGATGCTTCCCTATCTCGTACGGCACGTTGGGTGGGATATGTGAGAGGATGGTTTTGCGCAGTATGAAGACGCCCCGCATACGGTACACGTGCGAATACTCCCGCGTATGCGGTTTTGGGTGGATGGCGAGGAAACGCCCGTCCGCGCCGACCTCCGCCACATCGGCGTCCGCGTACTCGCGCGTTTCTTTCATCCGTTGCATACCGAGCGTTGTACGGGGAAGTTTCTCCCACGCCTCACGCATTTTCGAATAATCGACAAGGCTGAACGTGTCGCCGTACACGAGAAAAAACTCCTCATCGAGCTTGCCTTCAAATCCCTTAAGCCCTCCGGCGGTACCGAGCGGTTTCTGCTCGAACGAGTAGGTAATCCGTACATCCCATTTTGAACCGTCGCCAAAATAATCCGTAATGACCTTCGGGAGGTAGTGCGTGTTGATGCAAAACGAGTGCACGCCGTGTTTCTTAAACTGTTCAATATGCCACAGGAGAAGCGGTTTCCCCAAAATGGGAATCATCACTTTTGGCACGGTGTCCGTGTACGGACGGAGCCTGGTTCCAAGTCCCGCGCATAGTATGACAGCTTGCGTACTCATAGTCGTGAATGCTTCTTAATATACCGCACGGCGCTTGGGAGGTCTGTGGCGACATGGTCCGGCTTGCCCGGAAACTGCCATACATCTTTCCCTGCCTCACCCGTTTGCACGAGAATCGTCGTGAGCTTCGCGCGGTTACCCGCGAGCGTATCGCGGGTACTGTCGCCAATCATAAAACTTTTCGAAAGGTCGATGGAATGGTCGCGCGCCGCTTGCAGGATGAGACCGATTTCCGGTTTCCGGCAGTCACATTTCACACGGTATCGTTCAACATTCGCATTCGGGTGATGCGGACAAACATAGAGCGCGTCGAGCTCTGCTCCATACGGGCGTAAACGTTCTTGCAATACGGTATGTATGTCTGCAATCATTTCTTCCGTCGCCATCCCGCGGGCGATGACCGGCTGATTGGTTACGAGGACGAGGAGATACCCGAGCTGGCGGAGTTTTGCGAGTGCCTCTCCGGTACGCGGAAGGAGGCGCAGGTCTTTGACGTTATGAAGCAGGTCGACAAACCGGATGAGCGTTCCGTCCCTGTCCAAAAAAACAGCTTTACGAAGGCGCCGAAGAGAAATATGCATCCCCCGATGTTCGCATAAAACACGGAAACCGACAAGCGGAACCGCTTTTGCACGGAAAGAGCTATTCGGGCTATACTGTCGGCTATGTCCACAAAACGGAAACGCGCGCTGATTACCGGCATTACCGGGCAAGATGGTTCATATCTTGCCGAGCTCCTTGTTTCCAAAGGATACGAGGTGTTCGGCATGCTCCGGCGAACATCGACGGACCCACTTATGCGAATCGAGAAACTCTATATGGAGAAGAAAATCACGCTCTTAAACGGCGACCTGCGTGATGAAAAAGCGGTAGAGCGGGTGATGGCGCTGGCGAATCCGGATGAGATATATAATCTCGCCGCGCAATCCGATGTCAGTATTTCGTTCGCCTGTCCGGAAGAAACATTCGATATTAACTACCACGGCGTAGAGCGCGTAGTGAAGACGGCCAAGAAGTTTTTTCCGCATTCGCGCATCTATCAGGCTTCGACCAGCGAAATGTTCGGGACGACGACACCGCCCCAGAACGAAACGTCACCGTTCCGGCCGGTCTCTCCCTATGGCGAATCGAAACAAAAAGCACACGAGTACGTAACGCGCTTCCGGGAAAAGCACGGTCTGTACATCGCTTCGGGAATTCTGTTTAACCACGAATCGCCTCGGCGCGGAAAACATTTTGTCACGCGTAAAATCACGTATTCGCTCGCCAAGATAAAGCAGGGACTGCAAAAAACGCTTTTTCTTGGTAATCTGGAAGCACGGCGCGACTGGGGATTTGCGGGTGATTACGTCGAAGCGATTCATATGATGCTCCAGGAACAAAAGCCCGATGATTTCGTGATTGCCTCCGGAGAAAGCCGTACCGTGCGGGAATTTTTCGAAACCGCCGCGAACATCGCGGGTATACCGGTACATTTCGAAGGCTCCGGCGCCAAGGAGGTGGCGAAAGACGATACAGGCCGAGTTATTCTTACAATCGACAAGCATTACTATCGCCCCGCCGAAGTTGACTACCTGCAAGGCGATGCGCGCAAAGCGAACAAAGTGCTCGGATGGAAACCGAAGACGAGCTTCGAACAGTTGGTGGCTATGATGGTCGAGTCGGATATGAGAGAAGTCGCACAGAAAGCAATATGAAACCGAAAACCGATACCGCAACAATGGCGCGGAAAGCCGCATTGGTACTCCCCACGTACAACGAGCGAGAGAATATGCAGGCGCTCATTCCGGCCGTATACGCGCTCCTCCCCGAGCTCACCATCTACGTCGTTGACGATAATTCACCCGACGGTACCGCCCTCGCAGTTCTCGAGCTCCAGCAAAGCTACCCCAACCTCCGGCTTGTCCGGCGCGCGAAGAAAGACGGACTGGGCAGAGCGTACCTGCACGGATTCAAAGAAGCGCTTAAAGACCCGGCGGTCGAAGCGATTTTTATGATGGACGGCGACCTTTCCCACGACCCTGCGCATATGCCCGAAATGCTCGCGCTTCAAAGCACTCATGACCTTGTCATCGGTTCGCGCTACATCAGCACAGGCAGGACGCTTGGGTGGGAGTTGTGGCGACGGCTTCTCAGCAGGTACGGCAACGTCTATGCACGAACGATACTCGGCGTCCCCTACCGCGACTGTACGAGCGGATACAACTGCATACGTGCGTCCCTCCTTCGTTCGCTTGATTTCAACCGGCTTAACCTTTCGGGGTACGCGTTTATTATGCACCTCAAATATCTTTTGCATTCGGCAGGCGCGCGCACGCTGGAAATTCCCATTACCTACAAAAACCGGACCGTCGGAAAATCAAAAATCTCAAACCACATTATCGCGGAGGGCATCATCGCCCCATGGAAGATGCTTTTCGGACGAAATGCGTGATATCCCGTACCGTTCCGGCGCGCGTGTAATATGTTTCTATATCGGAAAGATACGGCACGACATTTTTCGCGTCGTTAACCCGTACAAATAAATGCGTGAGATCCGTTTCCTGTGCAAGACGCGTGAGGAGGTTTGGCATCGGCGGTACCTTCTCGAAAAAATCAAAATATTGGTAGAGCCTCGCTGTCGGCACAAGAGCCGCGACGGGAGCTGAGTTGACGACATAGATGTTCCCCGCCGGAGCTTCCTTTGTGATGAACTGGTTGAATTCATCCGCGGCGGTACTTTCGAAGATGGTTGCGAAAAAGAAGAGATGGATGAGTTGCATACACACAAGTCCCGAAAGAAGGAGGTTCGCGTACCGGAACCCGCGGACGGACGGGAACCTTTTGGTTACCCTGTCACGGAATATAAAGACGGCAACCGGCAGGCAGAGCAGAAAGACTGCCTGTGAAGGCAGAAGATACCGATTCCAGCCGATACTCTGGATGAAAAAAAGAAACGTGAGCGCGCCGTAAGCGCAAAGAAACAGAATGACGCGGTTTCCCCGTCCTTCCCACAGTTTTTTCCACGGCGCAACAACGGTAAGGAGCGCGCCAATGAGGAGCGTGTACAGTAGTGAACTTTCGGTGAACAATCGGAGCACATTAGAGAGCAGTTTACTCTCGACACCTCCTCCGCCCGCCGTTTTGTTCTGATAAAACGAAAGAATGGGGCCGACATCAAACATGTTGCCGGCGGGGAGAAGTGTCCAGATGTACAACAGCACGGGGAGCCCGCATCCACACCAGAGCCAGAGCTCCCTCTTCCAGGAAAACTCCTTCCGGCTACAGAGCGCGGAAAGCGCGAGGGCCGGAGCGACCAAGAAGTAAATCGGCTTCACCGCGGCGGCGAGCCCGAGAAAAAGTCCCGCGAGAAACGGAATGGCACGATGCTCCTTGAAACGGGAAAGGAGGAAAGCTCCGAAAAACAGGGGCACCAAAGCGGGGACTTCGGCAATCACCGTCTCTCCGTTACCGTAGATTGGGGCGAAGGTGGCGAGAAACAAAAGTGAAAAGAACGCGACCCGTTTTCCGAACAGTTCGCGCGCGAGCAAGTACGCAGAAAGCAGAAACAAAAGTATCCAGCCGGTCATATACAACCGAGCGAAACGGAAATCAAACCCGAATATCGTAAACACGACCGACAACGGAGTAATGACCGGATATCCGGTGGTCAGGTGAAAAGGCTTCTCGTACGGTACGCCGGGCGCAGTTTGTAGGTTGATATACCCCTGCTCCGAAAGAGAGCGCGTTTGCTGTATATTGATTGCTTCGTCAAACCAAAAAGCGGGGAACGTGGTGAGACCGCGAAAAGAAAAACACGCGGCAAACACCAGTATCGCTATCACGAAAATCTTTTCTCGGGAGACTAGTGGCATACGTTTGTTTGTATACAATAGAAAGTTCACGCGCGCCTATCCGATGAGCGCGTCCGTCTTTTTTATATCGGCGACAATCCTTTGCACCACTATTTTCCCGGGAACGGGAGACGCGGTCTCAGTGACGATATCCATTGAAAGGCCTTTCTCGGCGAGCACCTCCGAAACAACCGCGCGGAGCGGAGTGCTTGTCCCGCTTCCTACATTATAGACTTCACCCGTTTTCCCCTTTTCCATAATAGCGCGGTAGTACTCCACCGCCCGCTCAACCGCAATATAATCGCGTGCACCCGCAAGGTCGGCTGTTTCAATCTTCCGTCTCTCTCCCCGCGTATACTCCTCCACTTGTGACGCGATATTGCCGGTTAACAGCACGGGTGATATACCCTTCCCTAGCAAATTAAACGTCCGCGCCATCACGATATCCATGTGGTACATCGCGACATAGGTTTCCATAAGCGTATGCTGAAATACTTTCGTGAGTCCGTAGATGGAAACGGGAACGAGCGGGTGGGTTTCAGAGACTGGAGTATCGGCATTCTGCGGTACTCCGTATTCGGCCGAACTTCCGATAAGAAGCACTCGGCACGGGAGCGAGACACTCAGAATCGCATCGAGTAGATATTTGGTCGAGAGTACATTTGCCGTGTAGTCGGTTTCGTAGACGTTCGTGAACGTGCCGACAAGATGGTAGACCTTGTCTGGACGCACACCGGCGATAAGGCGCTGAACCGCCCCGCTGTCCGAAAAATCACACAGCCGAAAGCGCGAGTCTGATGTTTCCGGTTCCTTTTTGTCGGCGAAATACAGCTCGGTGGCTCCGTCTTTCGCAAGCAAAGCCGTAAGATGCTTCCCCGTAAATCCGTTCGAACCGGTGATGAGAATTGTGCGAGTGCTAGTTGCCATATATATACGCTAACACATTTCCCGCGCGGTTGCTCCACGTATACGTACGGGCATCTTCTTTTGCTTGTCTCGCCCGCGCCGTACTCGCTTGTGGCGACCTCAGCGTTTCTTTGATAGCGTCCGCGAGCGCCTTCGGGTCGTCGGGCTCCACGATGTACGCATTCCGTTCCGAAAGCACTTCAGTAAGCGACGGAAGCTTCGACGCGACAATCGGTACTCCAGATGCCATATGGGCGAAAAGTTTCAAAGGAGAAGTAAATTCGCGGGAAATGCGTTCCTGTCCCGAGTTGGGAATAACGAGGACGTCCGCTATCTGCTGGTTCCTCGGCAAATCCGCGTACGGCCGGGCGCCGAGAAACGTGACCAGCGGATATTTCCGCTCATACGTTTCTTTTTCCTTTGCGGTTCCGCCGATAACCGCAATCTGTATGTTGTCCGATCTTAAAAACTCCGATGCCTTACACAAGGTCTCCACCCCCTTCCATTCCTCAAATCCCCCGATGTACACTGCGATCCTTTTATCCGGAGAAAGAGAGAGTCGCGCGCGCGCTTCTGTCTTCGTCACCAATACGCCGAACTGCTTTGCGTCATACCCGTCATGTGCCACGAGTATCCGCTCCTTTGGTACACCGGTGCGCACCAGCGCGTCTTTGAGGCCTTGCGTTATCGAAATGACGCCTTTTGCCTTCTTGATACTATGGGTGAAAATGAAAGACCGTCGAAGCTGATGCACTTCATAGAACGCTCGGCGCGGTGACATAAGGAGGAGCGGGAGTTCTTCGCGCGTGTAGATAATCGCGTCCCGTTCTTGAAGCGCACGCCGTGTGGCGCGAAGCGCAAACAAAAACGACTCAATGAGAAAACCAAGCTTTCCGAACCTCACGATATCGGGAACCGGTATTCTTTCAATCGTGAAAATGCGCTCAATACCATAATAGACAAATGGGTCCTCCTCCATCGTCTTACGGTCGGGTACGAGCAACGTCACGTTGATTTTTTCCGTGTCAGTTCCGTGTCTTTGGGCGAAGGCTTCACACATCTTCGCCACCTGAATGCCATGCGCGCGTTCGGTGGGAAAACGCATATTCGCTATGTAATATAAGGCGGTCATCTGAATAGAACCTCTTTGTACGGACTTTTCTCACGATCGAACACAATCTCGAAATATCGGTCGAGCCGGAGCTGAGAGAGAAAAACCTCCCGCGCCCGCCGTTCCTTCTCATCAAACTCGGCACTACTTTGCTCGCGCTCCCACACGCGGACACGTTCACAGAGAGCCATGCTGTCGCGCGCGGTAACACGAAGAATGAATTCGTCGTATGGAATAATTTCTTCAAGCGGAAGCACGCAATCGGTATCCAGAAAAAGTGGGACGCGGGACGCGGAAAGCGCTTCGTAAAACCGCTGGGAAGCATTGGCGTCCCCGCGTACCGAGAGCGCGAGGTCGCACTCGCGCAGATTCTCGACGTACTCAAGACGGTTTTGTTTCGGTTCGAACATGCGCTCTTTGTTAAAGAGCGAATAAAACGAACGCTCGATAACACGAAGCGTGACACCTCCTTTCCGTAGCGCCCGAAGAGCGGTCTGCCTCCAAAAAATCCCGCGTATGTGCGCTTGCGGATAGGTATCGAGTGACAGATATAATTGCAAGCATACGAGCCCCCGTTTCAGCGTCGCGCGGAGTCGTTTTACCGGGCTCTCGAACCGCGTTTGTCCGCAATAGCCAACGAGAAGCGTCGTTCCTCTTCTTTTCGAAGCGATACCGTAGACCGAACCGAAGTCCTCCACGAAGTATGGCATCACGATTTCATTTTTCCGCTTATGGTGCCGGTATGCGGACACGCGGAAGAGCACCGCGTGTGGGGGAAGTTTCGGGTTGCGGTCAACATAGTCTGTGTAGTCGAAGAGCAATACTTTCTTTCCGGCTTCTTTCGCAAGTGCATACGCCCGTTCAAGATACAGAGGCGCAGAGTCAACGGCAAAGAAATACTCGAATGGCACCGCGACAAAATCCGCCTCTCTAACCGAAGAAACTATCGTGAAAAACGGCGTCTCATACGCCTTCATAATGTCACGCAGAAAGAGGCGCTTCTCTGGAATATCGAAGCGGTAATTCGGCCAGAAGACGAGCGAGACGAGTAATCCTTCTGGTACGCCGTGTGTGTCGGGAATATAGATGGTTGGTGTTCGCATGGGTTATTTCACCACATCAATCCAAAGTGACTGTCCGACAAGGGTGGTGAGCCATCGCTTTATCGGAGGCGGAATAAGCATGCCGAGCGGTAGAAATCGGTGCGGAAAATGATTGATTGCAGTAGCGACGTCAAATACTCTGACATGGACGGATGCAAACGGCGCAAACAGTTCTCGGATTTCCTTTTTGCTGTAAAACTTCGTGAGCTGATTTCCCTCTTCGTACGCGCCGTCGGTATACCGGTTGGTGAGCTCCTGCACGCTCATATGAAGCAGTTTCCCGCGCACAATGCCTTTGCCGAAAAAAATGTAATACCAGAAATGAAGCGAGTGTTTGTAGTACATCATTGCCGAAGCCCTTCCTCCCGGACAGAGCACACGGTGGATTTCACGAATCGCACGCTCCGTATCGGGCATATGCATAAGACAGCCGAACGCGAGCACGAAATCGAATGAGGCGTCCGGAAACGGCAGATTCTGCGCGTCAGCAACCAGTACCTGTGCCCCGAGACCGTAGAGTTCGAGACGTTTTTTGGTAAGCTCCACGGCAGCGGGCGTGAGGTCGATTGCGGTCACTTCCGCTCCCGTACGGACAAATTGCTCGGTGCTCCACCCCGTACCGACGGCAATATCAAGAACTTTCTTCCCTTTGAGCGAACGATAGTCAATCAAGTTGGAAAGAAGCGGGTATCCTTTCTGCGCCCACGGCATCCATTTGATAATCTTCCGGTCGATATTGCGGAAAAACGCCCAGTCCGGCGTAATCTTTTTATTGTCCATCAGGTAGGTGAAAGGGTTCTGATTCCACCACTCCTTTACTTTTCCCGTGAGTTCTGCGCTCTGGCCTTCTCGAAATTTCATAGTTGTTTTTTTCCTCCGTTTTTAATAAAGGTATCGTACCACAGCTGCCACATAACAACCGCCCAGATGAGGTTCAGGTTATATTTCCGGCTCTCCAAATGAGCACGCCACATCTCCTGCACTTCCTCTGTGTTGAAGAATTCAGAGCAGAGATTCGCAGGCGAGAGAATCTCGCCAACCTGTTCCTTAAGTTCGGTACGGACCCATTTCGCCATCGGCGTGAACCACCCTCGCTTTGGCTCGCCCAAAAGATGCTCGGGAAGATATTCGGCAATCGCGTCGCGCCAGATATCTTTCCCCTTGAATGAATCGGAGCGGAGCCCCGAGTGCGTGATTTTCCACTTGGTTGGAATCTTGCACGAAAGTTCGATGAGGCGGTGGTCGAGAATCGGCACCCGCTCTTCAAGACCTTGGCCACTCGTCATCTTATCGCTCCGCAGGAGCGACTCGTCGGTAAGCCAGCTCTGCCGGTCGGTATTCATAAACTGTTTCTCGAAATCTCCGGAGAAATCTGCAGAAGTGAAATAGCGAGCAAAATGTGCCTTGGGCGAAAGGTTCTGTGGTATGTCCTTTCTGATGAGTGCCGACACATTCGCCTCTTTTTGCGCGAGAAACGAGAGGAACAGGTCCGTCGGGTCATTCTTCGAGAATTTTTCCATGACCTCCGTCCGGTTCGCCTGCTTCAGGAGATACAGAATGGATTGCCGAACCGTACCCGGAAGTTTGCCGAAGCGCCGGATGACACGCGAGAGCGCGTAACGCCGATACCCGCCGAAGAGCTCGTCGGCCCCGTCTCCGCCGAGCACGACCGCGACGTCGCGCTTTGCCAGACGGGACAGAAGGAAAATGGCTCCGGCCGTCGGATTGGCGTTCGGTTCGTCAAGGTGCCACGCGATACGCGAAAGCTGTCCTCCGATATCCTTTCCCGAAATCATAAGCGTATGATGGTCGCTTCCGTAGTGCTGTGCCGTTTGCTTCGCGAGCATGAAGTCAGCGTTAAATTTTTCCCGCTGGACGTCCACATCGAATCCGACCGAGTAGGTCTTCACTTTACCGGATGCGTTCTCGGCTACCGCGCCGAGTACCGCGCTCGAATCGAGTCCGCCGGAGAGAAACACTCCGACGGGACGGTCGGAAATAAGCTGGCGCCGTACCGAATCCTTAAACAGCGTTCGGATACGTTCCTGTGCTTCATCCTTTGATGATACATCGTCAAAATCAGATATCTTCCAATAGTTCACGACCGAGAGCATTCCGTTTTTGAAAGAAGCGTAGTGCGCCGGCGGGAGTTTCCTGACACCCTTAAACATCGTATACGGTTCCGGCACGTAGAGCATACGCATATAGAGATTGAAGGCGTCGGTATCAACTTCACGTACTACGTCGTGTTCGAGAATCGCTTTTATTTCCGAGGAGAAGATGAGACGCGCCGACTGCCCTCCCTTTGGCGACGGGTCGAAGAAATAGTAGAGCGGTTTGACGCCGGCGTGGTCACGCGCCAAAAATACTTCGTTTGTCCGCGCATCCCAAATAGCAAACGCGAAGATGCCATTGAATTTTTTCACACATTCCGGCCCGTACTTCGCGTACGCGTGTAAAATCACTTCCGTATCGCTCGAGGAGCGGAACGAATACTCTTTTTCAAGTTCGCTCCTGAGCTCTTTGAAATTATAGATTTCGCCGTTAAACACAATCGTCAGCCGTCCGTCGGGACTACGCATCGGCTGTGCCCCAGTGGGAGAGAGGTCGATAATCGCGAGCCGGTTGTGACCGAGAGAAATCCCGTCCGCGACAAAGGCCCCCGTGCCGTCCGGCCCACGATGAGCGGTAACTTTGTTCATTCGGCGAACCAATCCTTCGTCGACCCACGTAAATCCGTTAATGGAACACATACTTCTTTAACTCTTTTCAACTATGAAATTGTACGCAAGGGGAAACTGCGCCGGAAAGTTGCGCTTGGGGCGAAGAAGCATAAGTACACGGTCAAAACCCCACACCAGCGGAAGAAAGACTATGTGAAGGGGCTTCCAGATAAGCATATCGAGTTGCTCATACGCAGCGAGAAACGGACCTCTGCCTATCGGTTCAATCGTCCGCACCAAAAAACCATTCTCCCTAAACAATCGCGCTAATGCCTCCTCGGTAAACCGGACAAAATCATGCGGGTCGGGATGTACGTTCACCAAGAACGGAATCGTGCCGATAAACAGTGCGCGCGGCTTGAGAAGCCTGCGGACTTCGGTAAGAACGGCGGCGTGCTCGAAAAGATGTTCGAGAATATTGAACATAAGCACGAAATCTTGCGACCCATCCGCAAGCGGGACGTTATCCTTTGTAATGTCAATCACAAAATCGGTTCCTTGCCGTGGAACAATATCCGCGACCTTACGCGTCATCGTACTGTCTTTTTCCAAAAATCGGTAATGGCTCCCCTGGCTCCCACCACCAATGTCGAGAACATTGCCGGAAAGCCTGACGCGCCCGCGCCAAAAGAGGTTTGTGAGCGTCCTTGTCGGAGCCTTCCCTTTGAGCGCCTCGGCTAGGACCGCGCGAAGCGCTGGTGTGTATGTGCTGTTTGCCATATCGGTTTACGAAAAAATATTGAAACGGATAATACACCAGAGCGCCGAGAACCCGTCCTTCCAGCCGACCTTCTTCCCTTCCGCGTAGGTCCGTCCGCTATACGATATACCCACTTCGTAGATGCGCAAGCGTTTTTTTGCGATGCGGGCGGTTAGTTCCGGCTCTATACCGAAACGGTTACTCGAGAGGTCGTCTTTGAATGAAGCAAGCGCGTTTTTGGTAAAGGCCTTGTAGCAAGTTTCAATATCGGAAAGATTGAGGTCGGTGAGCATATTTGAAAATGTCGTCAGCACCTTGTTGCCCACATAATGCCAGAAGAGGAGTACTCGGTGCGGGCGGTGCCCCATAAAGCGCGAGCCGTACACCACGTCGGCACGCCCATCGAGCAGAGGTTCGAGCATAAGCGGATAGTCCTTCGGGTCGTACTCGAGGTCCGCGTCTTGAATAATTACAAAATCTCCCGTTGCTTCTGCAAAGCCTCTACGGAGCGCCGCTCCTTTCCCTTGATTCTTTTCCAGCCGGAAAATAGTTGCGCTGTGTGCAAGCGAATCGA
The DNA here is from genome assembly GCA_009694955.1 of Candidatus Tayloriibacteriota bacterium. Taxonomy (GTDB): domain Bacteria; phylum Patescibacteriota; class Minisyncoccia; order Phycocordibacterales; family UBA10002; genus UBA10002. The sequence continues at coordinate 62,465 of SIBZ01000002.1, forward strand.
GCACTGCTCCCGTTCCGTCGGTTGAACCGTCGTCGACAATAATCACCTCTTTCTCAATGCCGGGAAGTTCCACGGCAAGGACACGCTTCACCGCGAGAGCGACGATCGCCCGCTCGTTAAATACCGGAATGATGATGGAAAGTCTTTTCATATGCTTCACTTCTGTGCGGGATACACCGCGAGAATCGCATCAATGAGCCCATCTTGGCTGTGGTGCTTCTCTACCCACTCCCTGCCTTTGGTAGTATAGACGATTCCCCCACTTTCAAACACGCGTGAAATAACCTCAGCAAGTTTTCCTCCCTCTCCTTCGGGAAACTTCCATACGCCGGGAATATCCTCCCCAAATGCTTCGCTTGAGGTGAATACGGGAAGTCCCGAGGCGAGGGCTTCAAGCACGACCTTATCGACACTTCCCGTCCGGCTCGCATGCACGAAGAGTGTGTACTCACTGTACAGCTTAGGGAGGTCGGCATACAAGACTTTTCCCGCAAAGCGAGCTTTCGCCTGGAGAGAATGCTCCTGTATCGCCCGCGAGAGCTCTCCTTGATACGCGGTATCCTGCGCCGTCACGGTCTCTCCGACGAAAGAAAGTGACGCCTCGGCATATTTTTTCTGGAGCTTGAAAAAACCGATGAGTAAGGTGCGCAAATCTTTCACGGGAGCGATACGCCCGACCGACAAGAGCCGGAGACCGGTTTCTTTTTCTTTCTTTCCTGAAAAGAGTTCGGTGTCGATGCCGTGGCCGATAACGCGCACCTTCCGGCTTTGAAGCCGGAAACTTTCTTTGGACGCAGTGCACACCGCGTGTACCAGCATCGTCGCGAGCCGAAGGCGCAGACTCACTTGCTTGTGCACATACCAGAGCACCGTACGTACTCCAAAGAGCCGAGGCAAGAGATGCGCCCCGAGCGCGTATTCGGGACACATATGAAAAAAGACTCCGTCGGTGTTCGGAAGTAGTCTTAAGAGGAGGCGCTGATACGCTAGCACGCGGGAAAGACGCGAAGCCCCTCCTTCTTTACCGAGCGAGTACACGCGCACCGAAGCGGGAAGTTCGTGCGCTCCGACTTCATTCGCAATTACCGTAAGTTCGGTTTTCTCCGCGAAGCGCGCGAGCCAACGGACAAAGAAACCGAGATTGCCGTCGGATGCGTCAACTTTTTGAGTAACTATAAGTAATCGCATACATCAGTGATTAGTGGGTACACGCTTCTTCCCCGAAAACAGCATACGGGAGATGAAGAAACTTTCGCACGCAATGAGGCCCGAGGCGAGAAATTGTGCCGCCATGTACCAGATTCCCCACATAGCGACAAAGAGGTACATAAGCGCGGTATTGAGAGCGAGATTGACCCCCGCGACCACGAAATACATAGTCATTTGAGTGTGCACTCGTTCCACGGAATCGTCCTCGAATGTCCAGAACTTCTGCAGGAAAAAACTCGAAAAGAACGCGACCACGAACGCAAGCACCGCTGAGACGAGGTAGTGCATACCGAACACGTCGGTAAACAGATACAGAAATACAAAATCGATGACTGCCGAGGTACTGCCGGAAATAAGGTACCGCAAGAACCGCGCTCGCTTGCGCAATTGCGGGGCAATCTTGGGGAAACGTCGGTCTGCGACGGCAAAGCACTGTTCTTCCCACTCTCGGAGTAAATGAATCATAGAAACAAATTTTCAATTATCAATTATCAAAGAATCTTTAAGTATGAGATTCAAAGAAATTAAGAATTAAAAAATTGATTGAAAATTGATAATTGAGACTTGATAATTACGAACGCTTTGCGTTCGTCCCATGCACTCCTTCCAAAAGGTCCAAATCTTTTCCGCTTGAACGGAGGAGCTCGTTATTCTTTTCGGTAAGCGATTCCAGTACCTGCTTCCCCAGTGGGTCGGCAACAAGTTTTTCATAGAGCAACACGAACGCCGCGAAATCTTTAATAAAACAGTGTCCTCCCGCCCCGCGCCCACCCGCGTCTTTCTCTCCCGCGTGTCCGCTCTTATGAACCGGATCCATATGCGAAGCACCGATACGCGGGTCGGCCGTCAGAGCGTCGCGGACATGTTCCCACCGGCACCCTAGTTTCTGTGCCAAATCGTACAGCATATTAATGTACACAACCTTCACATAGAAAAAATTATTTCCCCCGTATTTCACGAGCTCCGCTTCGGTTGAGCGGATAACGGCCTCATAGGGAGCCTTGGGAAGTACCGACAAGACTTTCTTCGCGGCTTCCCGCGTTTCCTCGTTTTCTATGGGAATGCCGATAATATTCCGGTCGGGGTGTGCCGCATCATAGGACGCGGTTTTCTCACGCAAAAATTCAGGCGAATGAAAGACGAAAATATCGGGGAAAAGTTTCTGCAATTTTTCGGTCGTGCCGGGAAGCATGGTTGATTTAACCACCGCCACCTTTCCCTTCCCGATAAGAGGGAGCACTTTTTCAATGATTGAGTAGTCAAATCCTCCCGGCGTTGTCGGTGTTGGAACGGCAATAAACACAACGTCGCACGCTTTAATTTTTTCTTTGTTCTTCCGGTATGGTTCTTCCATGGCGTATCGCACCCCGGTAAATCCCCGCTTCTCAAAATCATCGGCATAGTTCTTGCCGATCCATCCCTGTCCGATGAAACCAATCAAAGGTCTTCGCGCGTTCTCTGTTTTAGTTTCCTTTTCTCCCTTTTTCATAGTTCGTTCATTTTACCTTAAATTAGAGGCTGTACAACTTAAACCGCCGACAGGATGGCTATGTTAGGCCTTGTCTTCTTTTTTGTGTAGCACTAGTGGGCACGTGTCCACTAGTGCTAAACTGGTGAGCAGGAAAATAGATAACGCTGTAGCTATTTTCTCACTACCAACGCCTCCCACACTTCAATCTGTTTTTGTATGTGCTCTTCCTTTGTCGGAAGTCCCTTAAATGCTTTAAAGGCGGCTTCGCCGAGCTTTACTCGGAGCTCCGGCTT
>SIBZ01000017.1 GCA_009694955.1 Candidatus Tayloriibacteriota bacterium
GGACCGAAGCCGAACCGAGCCTTCACCGCCTCTTCGTCATACATAATCGTATCGTTGATGCCTTTTTTCAGCGTAAATACCTGCACTTTCTTGTCGGTGACGAGCTGGAGCGCGTCCATGTCGCCGGTGGCGATGATGATGTCAACAACAGAATCCTTACTCTTTAATCTTTTATCCTTAATAACTTGCTCGACGATTGTCCCGATAATGTCGTCGGCTTCGAATCCTTCTTTGTCGTAAATCGGAATATTAAACACCTCAAAAATTTCACGCGACCGTTTCATCTGCGAAATCAGCGCGTCATCGGCTTTTGCGCGCCCCGCTTTGTAGTCTTTGTACGCCTCGTGCCGAAAGGTCGGTTTCGGCAAGTCGTAGGCCGCCACCATATAGTCGGGCTTGAGGGTCGTGATGATTTTAATCAGCATCGCCGAAAGACCATAGAGAGCGCCAGTCGGCTCGCCCCGCGAATTGGAAAACTGCGGTAATGCATGGTACGCACGGTGAAGTATCGCGTGCGCGTCTATCAAAACCAGTTTTTTCGTGCTTTTCTCGGACATTGAGGTCATTTTAGCACTCTGGGAGGTCAACCTAAAGCTATCTTCCGTGTTGTACTGTCCACAAACTCAAACCAGAGTTTTATGTGGTTTTGGGGTAATACGTCGGTCACTTTATCCGCCCACTCGATGAGGATGAGATTATGTGGGTCGGCAAGAAGGTCATCGAAGCGGAGACGGGCTAATTCAGCTGCGTCTTTGAGACGATAAGCGTCAACGTGAATTAGTGTTTCAAAACACCCCCTCTCAATCTCCCCCTCTGAAGAGGGGGAGAGGCTGTGGGGTAACTGGTATTTTTTGAAGATAAGAAAAGTGGGGCTGTTTAGGGTTTCAGTGACACCTAGAGCTTTGGCGACAGCTTGCGTGAAAGTCGTCTTCCCCGCCCCAAGGTCGCCGTAGAGACCGACCACCGTAGCGCGGTCGGGTATGGGCATTAAGCTGAGCGCGAAATCCTGCGCCGCCTGTTGGAATTCAGCTAGGTTGTGAGTCTTGGTTTGCACGAAAACAGCATAGCACAGCCTTGCCTTATGCATAATTCATACTTCCTAATTCATAATTCCTTCAGCAATTGTGTTACAATTGCTGATTATGGTTACCTTTGACGATGAAAAAGAGAAAAAAGAGCTCGGAGAGGTGAAATTGCAGGAAGAGGAGGAACTTATCAAGTTTCTCGCGGAAAAACACGGTCTTCCGTACATTAACCTCGTACCTATTTCGATAGAAAACGACGCGCTCCGGCTCGTCTCCGAAGCAGAAGCACGTGCCTCAAAACTCGCGGCCTTTGCCATTACCGGCAAGAAGGTCAAGGTTGCCATCTTCACCCCGAACACGCCGGAGGTACAGGTGGTACTCAAAAATATTGAGAACAACGGATACACAATTGAACTCTACCTCACGGCAACGAGAAGCTTAGAAAAAGCATGGAGCCACTACAAAGAAATCTCACATGCCATGGAAAGCCGTTCCGGAACGGTTGAAATGAGCGCACATGGCGTGAAGGAGGCCGCGGTCAACATCAAACACCTACAGGACGTTATTCCGCAAATCCAGGAGGTCGCCGCGTCGAAAGAACAGAACCGCATTTCTCGGCTGGTGGAAGTGATTATGGGCGCGTCAATCGCGCTCGGAGCCTCCGATATCCACCTCGAACCGGAGGAAGACCATGTGCAACTCCGTTTCCGCCTCGACGGTATTCTGCAGGAAGTCACTACCTTTGACCTTGCGACCTATGGGCTGATGAACTCACGCATCAAACTTCTGTCCGGCCTGAAACTGAACGTCAAGGCGGAAGCACAGGACGGGCGCTTCAGCGTAGACCTTGGCGATACCGCTATCGAAATCCGCACCTCAATGCTCCCCGGAGCGTATGGCGAATCCATCGTGATGCGCTTGCTCGACCCAAAATCCATTTCAGTCCCACTTGAAAGCTTGGGTATGCACCCCATCCTCCTTGACGCAGTGCAAAAAGAAATCTCAAAACCGAATGGAATGCTCCTCACCACAGGCCCCACCGGTTCGGGAAAAACGACGACCCTCTACGCGTTCCTGCGAAAAATCCACACACCGGGGGTAAAAATCATCACGATTGAGGACCCGATTGAATACCACCTCGCGGGTATCGTACAGACGCAGGTTGAAGCCGCCAAGCATTACACATTCGCTTCGGGACTTCGTGCCGCGCTCCGGCAAGACCCCGATGTGATTATGGTTGGTGAAATCCGGGACGGAGAAACGGCAGAGGTTGCTATCAACGCCTCTCTCACGGGACACCTTGTCTTCTCGACGCTCCACACCAACAACGCCGCCGGCACGTTCCCCCGCCTCATCGACCTCGGTGCAAATCCGAAGACGATGACCTCCGCCATTACACTCGCGATGGCACAGCGTCTTGTTCGGAAACTCTGCGAGGCCTGCAAAAAGGAAACGTTGATATCGGACGGCGACCAAGCTCGTTTCGCAAAGATGCTGGAAAATCTGCCTGCATCGGCAAAACCGACAAACACAACCAAGATGTGGGTCGCGACGGGGTGCGACAAGTGCAACAACCTCGGCTACAAGGGGAGGACGGGTGTCTATGAAGCCATCCGCACGGATGAAGCTCTCGAAAAAGTGGTGCGCGAGAACCCGAGCGAGCGCGAAATCGAAGATGCAACGCGCTCGCAAGGCATTCCGAATATGACACAAGACGGAATTTTGAAGATTTTGTCCGGAATGACATCTCTTGAGGAACTTGGGCGTGTAGTAAATCTGGAATAACTCCTTCTGTGTTTGATTGACGTCCAGTGAATTGAATGACGCGCTGTAAAAATGTGGTTGCGCGGTTTAAAAGAGGGCGTAGGATAACACAAGAAACACAAAAACACTTTTTGTCCTGCAAAAAGTGTTGGGAGATGCCACATCGGGTGTGGCGCAAGGTTCTAGAAAGAAATCTCTAAGCAATCAAACTTTCAATACGTGTACTAAAAGTTAACATGGAACCTAAGGAGTGTTGCAGAGGAGTACGCCTAAACGAACTTCCAAAACGTCCTCGGTAAAATGTTTGAAACCCGCCGAAACGGGCTGATCGCTTAGAGATTTCTATCGGGAACCCCCAGACAGAGTTTCGCTCTATTGGGCAAGCTTTCTTTTTCTATAGTAGGTAACAAAAAAACTCCTCATCGGAATCTTTTTGGCGTACATTTATCAAAAAACCTGCCGTAGAAACTTCTTTTCCTTTCTCTATCTACGTGCGAGTAGTGTATCACATAAACAATTTAATGTCAATCCCGCAGTGAATTTTTGCATTTGCTTCGGGGCTTACCCGCGACCATAGTCAGGGCGATGCCAAAATCTACTACGGGTTAAACTTCCCGCACAACGACCTTATAGAGCCATATTTTATCCTTTGCGTAAGGTGTACTTTGACCGCAAACCACCGTACAATTGAGCGATATGACGACGAAAGCTGTAAAAAAAGAGCCTTCCTCCGCTGTCACTCCGGACGGAAACGATGTCTATCTTGACCAAGCGCTCCGTCCTTCGGTGTGGGACGACTACATCGGTCAGGAAAATATCAAAGAAAACCTCTCTATCCTCCTTACCGCCGCGAAAGAACGGAAGCACTCCCCCGAACATCTCCTCTTTTACGGTCCACCCGGGCTTGGTAAGACAACCCTCGCTCACCTCATCGCGAAAGAGATGAACGCGCAGATAAAGATGACCTCAGGTCCCGCGATTGAGAAGATCGGCGACCTTGCGTCGGTACTTACCAACCTTGAAAGCGGAGATATTCTTTTCATAGACGAAATCCACCGCCTTGGAAAACAGATCGAAGAAATTCTCTACCCTGCGATGGAGTCGGGACGCTTGGACATTATCATCGGCAAAGGTCCCTCAGCACGCACTGTGCAGTTGGAACTCCCACCCTTCACACTTATCGCCGCCACGACGCGCGTCTCTATGCTCTCTTCCCCACTGCGCTCCCGCTTCTCGGGTGGCACATTCAGACTTGAGTACTACACAGAAAATGAGATAGAAAGAATCCTCAAACGCTCGGCGAAGATTCTTGGTGTGGAAGCGCAAGAAGGGTCCTTGAAAGAACTTGCGATTCGAAGCCGGTTCACTCCGCGCACCGCAAACTATTTACTTAAACGCGCGCGTGACTTTGCTCAAGTTAAAAAGCATCCTCTTTCCAAAGAGTCCGTCATGGAGGCGCTTAAACTTCTCGGCGTAGACAAACTCGGTCTCCACCCTTCCGACCGTTCCCTGCTTACCGTGCTTATCGAAAAGTTCGGCGGAGGTCCCGTCGGCCTCAACACCCTCGGCGCCGCGCTTTCTGAAGAAGAGGCGACCATTGAGGATGTGCACGAACCGTACCTTATCCAACTCGGTCTTCTCGAACGTACCCCACGTGGCCGGCGAGTAACACCGAAAGCCTACGAGCATTTGAGTGGCCTCAAACAAACACTCATATAACAAAAAATACCCTCCGCAAGATGCGAGGGTATTTTTTGTTAAAAGACGTTGAGGAGAGAGATTTTTACATCTATCACGTCTTCCACTCTGCCTTTGCCACGCCGAAGCTTTTTCAAGCGTAGGCGGGCTTTACGGGCTTGTGACCGTCATATCTATTCTCAAATTCTTGAGAATTTGAGAATAGATGAGGCTGCATTAAAAGTGAGTCTGAAGCCGTAATCTTCAGACCCTGTTACCCGACGCCATCACGGAGCGTCTTTTGCGGACTAACCCTGTCCGCACCATTTCCGAGCCGCTTCAAGAGCGGCATCGGCGTTTTCGAAGAAGACACGGTCTTCTTCGTTGTGCCATAACTTAAGCGGTGTTGTGGCATCGGTCAGCGCCGAGAGAATCTCCTCGTCACTGACCGACCGACGGGTGGGGTGCGCGGGCGGTCTAAAAAACCGCTCCCAATACCCCACCCCGTTTATCTGGAATGTCCTCTTTCCCACGGACCACTCCAGTGCTTTCCGATTCCCCTCCACCCAAACCTGGAGGAGGGGAAGTTCTTCTTTTCTCACTTGTCCTTTCTGTGAACGCCGCATCGTTCACCTGTTAACCCTAAAACCTTTCACACTTTGCGTTGTGCATAGCGCGGTTTGGATAAAACCGCGCGAAAATTTCTGGGCTACACCCAGACCGTTCCGCCTTCTTTCCACGCCTGTGCTGGCGCGGGGTAACCTTCGTTGTTCCGTCCCGAAACAGGGGAGGACGGACCGAACTGCAGCAGAATTGCCACGAGTTCCCCGACAGTTGTGGCTACAGGGTTTCCAGTTGCCACCGCTGGAATTGGGAAGATTGAGTTCACCCACCCAAGGACGATCTCCATTGCCTCGGATTTGAAAACGTACCACCCAGGGCAATACCGACTTTCGTAACTGACTTCCCATGCCGACCATGGAGGAGTCGGCAACTCCACGACCACCTCGGGTAAGTCAATGACTTCCCCGACACCGCCTTCCTGACGGAACGATAGTCCGTCAGGGGCTAATTTCCAACGAAATCCTTCCCCACCTTCTCGAGCAAGGGTTTTCCCTTTGTTTTCCTGAAGCCAGGAAAACAATCTGCCTGCAGCCCGCTCATTACACGCGTAGGTGAGCGAGTCCGCGGGGACGTTGAGTTTTTTGTCGCCAGCTTCATTGCCGGTGGCGGCTTCCGGATTTTCTTTTGTGTTGCTCATAGCAATTTGTTTCCGAACCTCAGAAGCAAATTGCTACGAACAACAACTTCTCTACCGACCGCCGAAATTTCTTTCAGCGACCGGAAAAAGAAGGCAAGCGTCCGCAACTCCACGCTTGCCCGAAATTTTTGTTAACCCTTTGTATTCACCCGTTGCGACAGGTGAAAAGAACTCATAACTTGAGGTCGTCTAACCCTCCCCAAGCATCCGCTCCGAGACCGAAACTTTTCTTTTCAGTTTCCACTCGGTGATGTTTGACAGGGATGCGATTTTCCCTTGTCTTCGGCCGAACACCTTCAAGCTCCCGCCAAAAGGATTTTTTGACCTCGTCGGTCGGCGACGATCCGAGATCCGTCATCGCCTGCTCCACTTTAGGCGCAAGCAACTCAAGCTCTCTTTTCGTCATCGCTAGCATCAGAGGGTCTTCGCCCTTGAAGATAGCGAACGCGGTCGTTCCACGACCGAACTCGTCAACAAGAGCGAGGAGGTCGCTCCAGAACCAACTCGGGGTGAACTGAAACGATTCCGACGAGTCAATTCGTCTCCCGTTCAGTTCTGGCTTACGATTTTGACCCCGACGGTCAATTCGCACTTCCCGAATCTCCGGACGATTCCGGCGAGCTTCTTCCTCCCGGATTTCCGTCCTGGCTTTCTCGGCTAGGACGTGTGTTTCGGCGACCCATGTTTGAAGGTCACCCACCTTCTCCGGCAAGTAGCCGTAGGCGCGTTCGTAGAGCGCCGTGCGGACTTGCGAGTCCCTATCAAAGGACTGGTACACTCCGTACAAGTCCTTGATGCACACCTTCGCCTGCTCCGCTGCTGTTCGCGCCACCGCAAGCAACTGGTTTTCGAAGGCTTCAATACGAAGCGCGGTGAGTTTCCCCACCGTCTGCGCTCGTTCGGTGTCTGCCTCGTCTCGGCCATGAAACCACTTTCCCTCGAAATAAGGGTCGGTGGAATAGTGCCGGTAGCCTTTGACCACAACGGTACCGAAAGCCGTAAGTGGTTGACCCGTCACCACACAGGTCCCGTAGGTCGCCTCAACTGTCGCTGCAACTTCGGAACCTTCGCTGTTCGGGTCCGGCAGGACGATTTCCGGTCGGGTCGTCCAGGTTTCCCATTGCTGTTTGTTGAAGATCTCGCGGACCTTCGGAGCAAACTGCGATGAGGGAGCCTCGACGTAGTAGCTGTGTCCGTCAATTGCGGAATACAGCACCACTTCCCGATTACTCGGGAGACGAACGCCTTCCACCGGAAGCCTTGCCCAATCCTTCGAATAGTCTCCTCGGAAATCAATCCGAATGAGTGGCTCCCGACGGTACTCGCTGTATTCCACAGCGACCTCACGACCGAGGACGTTGATCTTGTCGGGATTGTCCGTGAGGACTTTCCCGACAAGACTTGGATCGAGTTCCGGCAATCGGAGTGTTTCCGTATTGACGATTTCCATCAGTCGGCGAGCACCCGAGAGCCGTTCCATGACCCAAGCCGTGAGTTCAGCAATCGAGAACACCTTGAAAAGGGTCTCTCCTGCACGAACATTCAGCTTCTTCGCTTCTTGCTGCCGTAATTTGTTTGCGGCGAGAATCTCTTGAATTTTCACTTTTCCTTTCTGGTACCACTCGGCACCATTTGTTAATTTTTTATTTCCTAACACAAAAGGTGTTTTGGAAGGCGTGTAATGCAAGAATTTATAGGAAAGAAATTTTTTCAAATTACTCATTCCTGCACTACACGCCTCCCAAAACTAAAATGAAAAAAGATTTCACGAAACTTACTATGAGCCTCTAAACAAATATAAAAATGTTTCGAGGCTCAATAATAAGGAGAAATGTTAACCAACATTTCTCCAGTAACCCTAACACTGAAAGTACAAGCGACAATTTCACGGTCGCTCCGCGGTTTTTCCTATGAGATCTTTACTCATGTGGTCCTGCTAGACCATCTGACCGGCGAGCCACTTGGCGAGCTCTTGCGAGGCCGCTTCATGTTCTGGTGTTTGCACACGATCTTCTTTGACCAATTGGCCATTGAAATTCGTGCGGGCAGTCGAGATGCACATATCTTGATTGGGATCGTAGGCAGGACTCAGTCCCGTTTCGATCTTCACCAGTTGTGGAGCAATCTCGACCAACCACGCCGGGTCAACTTTACTCACCTGCGTTATGAGGTTGAGGGTGAACGAACGGCCCCGCTGATTTTTGCCGCTGATCGTGAAGGGTTTTGCAGTCACCCATTCACCGTTTTTCACAACGCTCTCCTTTGCGAGCTCGCGAGTGCCCGACCCTCCGTTCCGGTACGAGCCGTACTCGTTGCGGTACAGATGATCCACCATACCGGCCACACAGGCCTTCAGGATGTCCAACCGCGTCGCCTTCGGATCGTTGGCGTAACGCATGCTCGAGGGCAGCACGCTGACCAGCTTACGCCGGAGGTCTTTGGCTTTGAAAATTGCCGGAGCGAAAATACCGCTTTCGCGCATCTGTTGCCCCGACATTTTCTCAGCCGCTGTCCACACGTCCAGTTCTGCGAGGAGATCGCTGGACTCCTCTTGGGTAAGATTTGTCCACTTTCCATCCCGCGCCCGAATCGATCCCTGCTCAAGGATAGCAACGATCGTGAGAACGTCATCCATCACACCGAGCCGCTCTGCTTCCACTATCATCCGCGCGTACTGCACGGAAACCGGAAGACGAGCCATGAACTTACCGATGCGTGTGACCGCACCGTTTTCGTTCATGGATCCGAGAGCGTGGAGCGACCGCTTGGCGTTCGCGATGGCCGCCACATCCAACTGATGGAAGAACGGAAGCTCTGTCGCGTCATACCCAGCGATTGCTAGACGAAGGACCGTCTGGTCCAGACGTGTACGGAGGATTTCCGGCACCGGGTACTCCGGTCGAGTGCTCGCCGGGCAGTGGTCGATGTAGACCCCTTCACCCACGCGGCCCGTCCGACCCCGACGCTGCTTTCCCCGAGCCTTGGCAATCGGTGCCAAGATCAAACTCTCGATTCCATCGAGAAGCTCGATCCGACGCTCCATCCCGCTGTCCACAACCGCTAACTTGCGCCCGGGCGACGGCAGAATGGTCCGACCAGTCTCCAAGGAGTTCGTCGAAACGATTACCTTGGGCTTGCCGTACGACCTGTACGCTCGGTCTTTTTCGTGACGCTCGAGCTTCCCGTAGAACGGAATGAGTTCAGCGCCACACCCAGCAAGATCCGAGATCGTTTGCTTGATCTCAGCTTCACCGGGTTGAAAGACCAAGACGTCGTATCCCTCACCAACCAACGCTTTCACATCAGCCGAAAGGTCGCGACTTGCGGGACGGTCACTGATTAGATACTGCCTGCCCGGCACCTTGAAGACCGGCGCATTATCCCGCTTGCGCGAGAGCTCTGCACTGTCCAAGGTCGCCGACAGAACGACAATTTTTTTGAAGAAACTGTCGCCGGCCTGAAGGTGTTTCCACGCCCAGGCCTCCAATGTCGACTGATTCGTATTCCACTCGTGGAGCTCATCGATCACGAGGATGTCGAACCGGTTTCCCGATGACATCTCACGAACCAGCGCGAGCCCGTCCGTGCAGAACAAAATCTCCGTTTCCGGAGAATTCTGCCGGGCATCGCCGGTGCGGAAACCAACAGTAGTGCCGAATCGCACCCCCATCAATTCCGCTACATATTCCGACGTTCCCCGAACCGTTTCAATCAACGGCTCAGTTACGAGCACCTTGAAGCCGAGCTCGTGGTACCACTGAGGCACCATGGTCGACTTGCCGCTCCCAGTCTCCGCCTCAATGATGATGTACTGAGCATCACTGCCCAGAATCTCACCCTTGAAGGCCTCAATCGGGAGGCTTTCTTTTTTTTCTTTTTCCATTTTTTTATTCTCCTTGTCTGGTGCTCACGGGAGCACCGGTGTAAATTCCATTGGTGCGCCTCCGAACACGACAAGTGTTTTGGAAAGCAGGAGTGGCACGATTTTATTTTTTAATTTTATTTCATGCGACACCTGCTTTCCAAAACTAAATGGAAATCAATAACTCTCTGACACTTTCGTCCTTTCGGACTCATCAGGCAGGACATACATCCTGCGAGTGTGCAGATTTTTTAACCATGAGATATCTGCGACTCATGAATGTTTTAAACGAAACATACAACGTTTTTATTTTTCAGCTTTTGATCTGACCAACCAGGTGGCGATACACCACCTAGTCTGCTAGCCCTCCACAAAGAACTTTTCGATTTTACTCTGAAGTTCTTTGGAAGGGTTGACGAACCCTGCGTAACCAAACGCAGGTGACCCACCGGACCAGTCACGGTCAGAACCCAGGGATGAGCTTTTGACCCATCCGAAAAGTTCCGTGTGACGCGGTCCGTTGTACAGCCAGGCATTGGCGGCTTTTACAAGCCACTCGTCCGCCTGACCGTACACCCGATCGGAAATTGGGGAGAGTTGAAACGACGACAAGGTCGTCGTGACAATCACCCTTTTCCCGACCCAGACTGCCAAGGCAATTGCCCTGACAGCCTCCGCCTCGTCATCAGGAGTCACCCCTTGACTACAGCGGTCGGTGAGCCGGATATATCCGATCTCACCCGCAGTGGCTCCGGCTTTTACTAACGCCGGTATCCACCCTTTGTCGTTCTCCGCCACTTGACGGAGGTAACGACTGAGCGTCACTCCAAGCAAGTCTGCGACCTGCTCGAGCGAGCTCGACTCGTGAGAGCGATCACTGTCGCTCCAACGGTGATGGTCGATGTTGCGACCATCCCACCGAGGAGCTCCAGCAATCTCAACTCCCACGACCTCGACATTCGGATTTTGCGCGAGAAGTGTTTCCACTTCCGACACAACTTCCGGCTCGAGGTTTTCCCACCGAGCACCCCAGCGTTGCTGGGATACCACAACCTTCTCGCCACTGTGGCTAAGAAGGTTGATTATCTCCACCGCTTCGAGGTCATTCCTCGGGACGATAAAGATTTTTTTATTTTTTTTCACAACTTCCTTTCATGCGGCCATGCCAGCCGCGAAATTTAATTTACCGCCCTCTTCCCAGGCAACACAGTCCTGGTTGGCTTCTTGGCGGATATAAGAAGCCAGTTTTTTTAATCCAGATCGATCCGACAACCGCCCGTGGGCGATCCATATCGTTTCGACCTGCGGTTCTCCCGTTTCCGAGAGAATCCACATCCCACTTGCGCAGGTGATGTGGTCCAAACCGAGCTCTACTGCTCTGCGCTTGGCTTCAGTCACCACTTCCTTACTCACTGGCGTGCCAGTTTTCTGGAGAGTGGGGATGTAGGCGGCATCGCGCTCGTCTTCGAACGCAACGCCAGACTGGTGGACGGACAAATCTTCCGACTGTGTCCACCAGCCAATCTCTGGCTCAAAGGTTACCCCACCCGAGATCTTTGCGACCTCATGCGGAGCTCCCTTGAGCCCATTTAATTTTATTTTCATGACACAGCCTTTCTTGCTGTTCTACGACATACCCCGTAGTTTGGGTGAGCATTTTTGCTCAAACCTATGAACTCACCACCATCAAATCGTGATGAGCTCAATAAGTAGGGAAAATCTTAACCAAGATTTTCCCTGTAACCCTATGACTATTTTCGATGGTCATCACAACGGAAGAGAATTGCTTCTCTTCAATGTACCGGTGGACTAAACGGTCTCACCGGTCGGGGTCACGGTGTCCTCCATCTGGAAGACCGTGACCGTTTCTCGGTACACCAGATACACCCTGGTCTGACCGAGAGCCTCCGCGAGGACGCCGGCGAGATCCGTGAGGATCTCCACCGCGGCCTCGTCGGAGGTCTCTGTGTTGTAGAGCGGGGAGACTTCTCCCCGGTACAACGCGATGGGCTCGTGCCCACCGCCCGCTTTGCCCGGCCCCTCGGGCCAAGCATAGGCCACCTCGCCGAGGACAACAGTCCCCGTGAGGTAAACCTTTCCCGCGGCGGCGCGGGATTTCAAGTGGTCGACGATCAGGTCGACCACTTCGCTGACGGTGTGGGTCACAGCGCTTTCGCCGTAACCCTGTCGGAGCCCGACCGCGAGCTCAAACGACCGACGCATACCGCCCCCGATATCTTTTAATTTCACAACTTCCTTTCTAGCCCTTCACTGGGCTACTAATTTTCTCTATGGGCCAACGATTGTCTCCGCACACACGGAGATCACAGGCCCAATAAAGAGGAGGAGCGAAAAACCATTTCGCTCCTCCTTGAAAACCCAACTAAACCCTAACCTCTCGAAAACCACAGAGCGATTTCGCGCTCCGCGGCTTCCGATGAATCCGAAGCGTGGATGAAATTGTCCACGCCAGAGGTGACGAGCTCGATAGCCCGCCACCCGTCTTTCTTGTCCTGGAATTTCGCCAAGACCAACGCCCGGATCTGTCCGGGTGCCGCCTTCCGAGGGTCGGAAGGTCCGACAATCCCGCGCAAACGGGCGATGATATCGGGGCCTTCCAGCACGAGTGCCATAACAGTCTGGCGCTCGTAGTACCCAACTATCTTACCGAACCACGGCCTTGCCGCGTGTTCGGCATAATGAGCGGCTATCCGCTCACTCGAGACCGGCACCAACCGTCTTTCGACGATAGTGCCGACCGACTTTAGCGCCCGCAGGATGTCCAGAAGCGTATTCTGGAGACCGAGGGGCTTGATGAGGACCAATGTTCTTTCCATAAGCAGAAGCATTTGATTGCTGCCGCTTCTGGAAAGAACTTCTAAATTCCTATGAACTCACAAATATTTTATGAGCTCAATAAGTAGGAGAAGTTTTTAACCAAAAACTTCTCCCGTAACCCAATATGACTATTATCGGCAGTCATCACGACGGAAGTTCTGCTCCTTCACGGCTCTCCATTTTACGAAACGGGGACAAAACTTTTACCTTGATTTACACGACCGGATTTTGTCGCAACTGTAGGCTATCCCTACAGGTTTTTTCAAGAGGTGGACTAGTACTGGTGTACCGTCCGGAAACCCTTGAAGGTGAAGATGAACTCCTTCTTCACCGTCCCGTCGGCCTGAGGGATGTCTTTCGACACCCGCGGGGTGACGCTCTCGACGAGCTCAGCGCCAGCCTTTCGGCCGATCGCGCTCACCGCCATCGCCAGCTGTTGCTGGCCCATGACGTGGAGAGTATCACCCTCCGAGATGCCACCAACCGCGGCGACGATTTCCTCGGCGCGATTGGTGAACCACTCTTTTCCGAGGTTCGCGTCGTCCGGAACGATCAAGAGCTTCTTGTCGTTCACCTGAACCACCTCACGTCCGCCTTCGGACGCCGCGGTGATCTGTTCGGCCGTGGGAGCGTGCTGCATGATGAAGATGAATTTTTTCATAGTGTTCTCCTTCTACCTCTATTTGCCAAACAATTTCTTTCTGATCACAAGATTTGTGTAATCACACCCTGCTTTTTAGGATGCTCGTATTGAGAAAGGAAACTATCAGACTTTCGATTGGTAGAATGTATTCATTACGTTCGAGCTTGTTCTACTGTAGTTGTAACGAACACGTTCTACCAATCGATGAGGAAGTCATCATGCTTCAGGAATCGTTTGCGATCCCTCTTACCTCACCAATCTGAAGTTTTTTACGCTATCAATTAAGTGAGGCGAAGAGGAACAACAGTTCAAAACGAATTTCTCGTTTCATGTTTCCCAATCTGAGATTTATCTTCTCTCAGATTTTTTCTTCGATATTCAGTTGTCAAAGAAATCTTTGCTCTTACCCGCAGAATGCGGGTCACAAAGACATTTCTCGAAACAAAGCGGGTTAGACCTTATTTCGAGCGGTGTCCTTGTGAGACTACCGTATGATGGGCTAGACCTTGAAGGTATAGTCTCCGGTCGTGCTAAGTGGGTTTGCGTGCCTCTTAGTACGGGAAGACCCCATCTGCAAACGAGATATATAGAAGACTGCTTTCCACCCAGTTGCCTTTTGCAATAGATGTAATCCTCACTCTCTCCTCTTACCGCGCTTACCGGCCGTCGGTCACCGCCGTCCAGGGCTAATGCTTTTCCCTAAACAGTCAGAGGGTGAGAAACACTCTTATATCTATCTCCTCAATGAACTTTGGTTTGGAATGTCGCCCGTATAGTGGGTCGCCCCTTCCTTACCGCATTTGTTCTGAGAATATGATAACAGGATTAGAATGAATTGTCAATAATCCATGACTAAAATATGGCTACACGTATGGAATAGCGTAACAACTAGCTAAAAATGGCTTATCCACAGGTCTAGACTGTTATACCCTTGTAACAGAAAGTAAGAAATGGTAAGCTTAAGGAATGGAAAACAGGCAATACGAAAAATTTTTGGAAGAGCTCGGTCTCAATAAGGAGCAATCGCTGGTCTACGAGGCCATGCTGAAGAACGGTCTTATGCCCGCCCGTATGGTGGCGCAGAAGTCGGGCATCAAGCGCAGTTTGACCTACAAAATCCTGGAACAGCTTATTTCCCTCGGTTTGGTGGAGAAACGAGACAATATCGGCAAAATCACCTTCTTCTTCCCCGCTCACCCGGGAAAGCTTCGTGAATTCCTGCAAAAGCGCGAGGAAGCGATAAAAACCGCCGAGGCATCGCTCGGCGGCATTATGGGGCGTATGGTTTCGGACTTTAACCTGCTCTCGGGTAAGCCGAATGTGCAGTTCTACGAAGGGCCGGAGGGGATGAAAAAAGTATTGGAGGATTCACTCACGGCCGAGTCGGAGATCTATTCCTACTCAGACGTTATCTCTGTACAGAAATATATTCCCGACTTAAACACCGAATACATGCTCAAGCGAAAGAAGTTCAGCGTGAAAAAGAAAATTCTATTCTTCGATTCTCCCGAGGCACGAAAGCTCTTGCCGGACATTTACAGGCCGGACATCACCGAGTACAAATTTATCTCGTTCAAAACTCAGCCACCGCACACCGTGATGCAGATCTACGACAACAAAGTGTCCTACATCACGCTCGGCAAAGACCAAATGATCGGCGTCATCATTGAAGACGCGAACATCTACTCGCTTCACAAATATCTCTTCGAAAATCAGTGGAACATTAGTCCTGAACTTACACCCGATACGGCGTCTCTGGTCGAGAAAAGTTCTCAATAGCAAGGTCAGTCGTCTTCTCAAATACCAAGTAAGCGCACTTGGATTTCTTGTCGCGGATATAACGAGTCAGCACATGACGAGTTCCCTCTTCGGAACGTTCGTCGAGAAGCGCGAGATCGACCTGCGTAACAGAATCGATGGGAACTTTTTTGCACACATAGCTTGTTTCCGTTCCACAAGTACGAATGATTTCTTCGGCCGCAAGAGCCTTGGTGGGAAAGGTACTCTTCTGTGCGTCATGGCGTGTAATGTACATCAAGTGAGGTTCGTGAACTTGCTTGGTGTGTGTGCCGATAAACCCGCGTTCGATATAGTTGGCGGCAATACTCTTGTCCGCGATGCAATTTGCTTCAATAACAAAATCCTTGGCTTTTACATCAAGTGACTGTTGCATGAGTGCTTCTCCGATACCCGAACCGGCATACTTAGGATTCATGTTGAATGCGCCGAAATAGGCGGTATCGCGGCCAGTAACACCGAGACGATAAAAACCTTCGATTACGCCCCCGTAACGAAGTACGTAAAACGTGCTGTCATTTCTGGTTAAAACTTCATTCAGCTTTTCAACGCACATCTTCTGAAATTCGGGATACTCGTCATAATTGATGCGATACAACTCTCTCATACGTTCTCGGTCTGCTTCCGAAAAAGATTCGGCCAAGACTTCCTGCTCAAATCCAATACCGCCTTTTATCTCGGCGAGATTCATTTTCTCACCGCGTTGTGAAAGCTCTTTGAATCCGGCGGCGAACAGTGCCGCACCACCACGAAGAAGCGCCAACTCGCGTTCAAGATGAGGAATAGCTATCTCATACCCGACTTTTTCTGACATTTGGACTTCAGTGGCGAACGCCACGAGCATATCCCTACCTCGTCGTAGCAAACTATCTCTCACTCCCACCACAAGCTCGGGTGTGAGCTTGAACTCGGGAAAATGTTCTCGCAAGGAGGCTTCCGCTTCGCTCGCTGCATCCACCAATTCCCCATACTTCGCAAAAATCTTTGTCGCTTCTTCTTTTGGAAGTTTCTCGCCCAATGCGATGATGTCGTCGCCAAGTTCCTTGCCGTATTCGAGGGAGAGGAACGTCTTTAATCCTACCCCACCGAAATCTTTGACAAACGCTTGTAACTTTTCAACATTCCCAATATCGCGTGTTTCCAAAAACTCAAGAAAGACACGTTGTGTCCATAAGTCGTACTCGGACAAGTCGAGACCGAAGTCATCCTCAATCTTTTTTCGCATATGCAACCGGCTCAGGTTTTTGTAGTGATACAAGCGTTCTTCGGATAACTCTCCTGCCGGATACAGGTGTCGCATAAATTCCTGTTCAGAAACAGCGGTCGCTGTGTTTTCTTTTCCTTCAATTTTGTCGCGATATTGCTGATTTCTGGTGAGCACATCGCCGATAATTATCGGGTGAAGACCCTTGTTGGTAATAAGTGAGATATCATAGTAAAAAGTCCGTCCCCCATCCTTAAGCTCCTTTTCAAAGTCCCAGATGTTTTGCAGAAGTTTCAATCCACTTGAAGGATGCTGATACCCAAGTCCAAGTGCTTTGAGGTTGAACTCGTTAATTTCCTCATAGATATAGTCATCTTGGGGGTTGTTTTGCGCAATGTATTTTTCCTCTGTATTTGCCTCCTCGCTGTCTCGTACGGCGAAAATTTTTTTGAGGCTCCCGCCCGTATAATAGCCGTAGTACCCTGGGGCAAGAGGCAACACAGGATTCACAATAGGATATCCTTCACGTACACCGGTCTTTAGCCGATTCTCGTAAGACTCGCGAATATGAGCAAAGGAATATATCGTTTCATCGCTTCTTCCCCCGGGTACCCCGTCAAGAACTCCAGCTTTCTTCGAACCTGACCCTTGCCATGTCTCCAAAATATCCTGCAAGTGTTTTTTGACAAGATAATTTCTGGAGTTTTCGATTTCCTTCTTAACCAAAACGCAGAAACTTAGGAAGAACGTGTTTTGTTTGTATGGATACTCATCATCGAATTTCTCGGAAAATAGCGGGCCCTGGACCGTGACCGCATGCGTATGAAGAAAATCGAGAACTTTATGGAAGGCGAGGTTGGCTTTAGGGTCGGTGTTCCCGATATTTTCCTGAATGTAGCGCACTGAATCTCGAGAAAATGAATGGGTTTCAGTTTCAAGATTCCATGCGAGTGCTTCGTTTATACCATAGCGGGTCCTTTCTTGTTCGAGTTCTCCTAAACATTCCATCATTGCCGGACTTACGCTTTGTTCGTCCTTAACCCTACCTGCAAGAATAGTTTCGAGGGAAGCTAGTCTCTCTTGGTCGCCAGACACCCAAGCCCGCAAAGATTTAAACGCTTCTGGTGTTCTGTTAGAGAGGGTGGCCTCTAACAACTCCGTAGGTGGAGCTATTTCAGAGGGTCTATCTTGAGTAACCGAGTCTGCAACAGGTATCTCGCGCATCATGCCCCCATTATAGGCAAGCTGGGGCGAAAAGAAAGCATTACTTGTATTTGTCTTCCATTTCAAAAAGCTATAAGCTAACAGCTATAAGCTAGCAACTTTCTCACCATGTCCGGGCATAATAAATGGAGTCAAATAAAGCTAAAAAAGGGAAAGACTGACGCGAAGAAGAGCCAGGTCTTTTCAAAGTACGCAAAATTGATTGCAAACGAAGCGCGGATGGCGAAAGGCAATAAAGACGCTCCTGCGCTACGGGCGGCAATTGAACGGGCACGGAAGGAGAATATGCCGAACGAGAACATTGAACGTGCGATTAAAAAGGCGACGGAGGGAGGAGGTGCACTGGAGGCGATTATGTATGAAGG